>CAMOLV010000093.1 GCA_946619045.1 uncultured Coriobacteriales bacterium
GGCGCCGGTTCCTGCACGGGCTCTTCCGACGGGACCTGCTCCGCTATCTCCTGCGAAGCACCGCAGAACATGCAGAACTTCACGCCTTCGGGCAACTCTCTACCGCACGATACGCACTTCATGGCAGGCTCCTCGCAAAGATGTCTGTGGGTAGTAACTTAACGAGATGCTACGACTGCAGCGCGGCATTTCTCCCTAAAATGCGTATTCACCAGCAAGAACGGTACGGTTTTGGCCGTGAGCTGCCCGTTTTCTATGCGGTGCGGATCTCGTGGTTGAGCCAGCGGTCGCGCAGCAGGCGGATGAGGAAGAGGATGCCGCGGAAGCTGAGCTCGCATGCCATGACCACCCACACGCCCACGAGGCCGAAGTGCGCCGCCACATAGAACGACGGCAGGATGCGTGCGCCCCACATGCTCACGAGCGAGAAGATCGTGGGGACGAGGGTGTCGCCGGCGCCGCGCATGGCGCCCGATGCGACCATCGAGACGGCATAGAGGGGCTCGGCGAAGGCCTCGATGCGCAGCACCGTGGCTCCGAGCTCCTGCACCGCGACGTCGGGGGTGAGCATGGACATGACCAGCGGCGCCGCGAGGTACATGAGCGCGCCCATGGCGGTCATGACGACGGTGCCGAGCAGCGTGGAGAGGCGTGCGAACGAGCGGGCGAGGTCCTTGCGCTCGGCGCCGACCGACTGGCCGACGAGCGTGGTCGCCGCCATGCCGATGCCGAAGCCGGGCATATAGCAAACCGCCTCGACCGTGATGGCGAGCGAGTTGGCGGCGACGGAGGTCACGCCGAGCGGGGCCACGATGGCGGTGAGGACGATGTAGGCGCTCTGGGTCACGATGCGCTCGATGAAGAGCGGCCAGCTGATGCGCCAGGCGGGCGCGATCGTGGAGCGCTGCGGCACCCAGACGCCCTTCTCGCGCAGGGCAAGGCGCTCCGAGCGCGTGCAGGCGAACAGCAGCAACAGCACCGCGGTGATGACCTGCGCCACCAGCGTGCCGTAGGCGGCGCCGGCGATGCCGAGGCCCATGCCCGGCACGGGCAGGGCGAGCGTGCCCAGCTGCAGGACCGGGCCCTCGTGGATGAAGAGGGCGTTGCAGACCACGTTGAGCACGCATGAGAGGATGTTGAGCAGCGAGGGCGTGCGCATATCTCCGCTGCATTGGAGCATGCCGGTGCCCAGGCGCGCCATCGTGATGGGCATGAGCGCGAACATGCAGATGCGGAAGTACAGCGCGGCATCCGCGTGGATCGACGGGTCGCCGCCCAGCCAGATGGGGAGGCTGCCGGAGACGGCGACGCCCACCACGGCGAGCAGGCTGCCGAAGACGAGCAGGGTGACGAGCGCCTGGCGAAAGACGTTGCGTGCCTCCTTGTCGCGGCCGGCGCCGATGAGCTGGGCCACCTGCACGGTGAAGCCGGCGCTCGCCGTCATCGCGACGCCCTCGATGAGCCAGATGCTCGATTCCACGAGGCCGATCGAGGCGGTGGCGTGCGCGCCGAGGCTGCCGACCATGGCGGCGTCGATATACTGCATCAGGGTGGTCGAGAGCTCCGCCAGGATGGCGGGCATCGACAGGGCGATGACGATCTTCGCCATCTCCCCGCGTGTGGGGGTCGCGCCTTTGCGCAGCGCGTCTATGTCGAGGGCGGACGCCGCCATTGATCTCCTTGTGGTTTTGATATGTGCAAGAGGCGAGTATAGCCCATGAGCAGGTGTTGTTGGGATGAAGCTTCGCGGTTAGGTGTAACAACAATAAATAGGCGGATAATACCTCGACAGGAGGCGGATGGGGGAGCGATGAAGGTGCGCAAGGCCCTCAGGCGGGCTATCAAGATCGCTCGGCATGCCGTTGCTGCATCGCCGCTCGCGGTGGTGGGGACGCGGCTGGCGTATGCGGCCGCGGCAGACCCCGACCGGCTGCCCTACGACCTCTCGTTCGTGCGCAACTCGGTGAGCGTGGTGGGCATGTCGATGGCTGCCTGGCTCGCGGCGCGCCGTTCGAAGGCCGCGATTCCCGTGGGCGTGGCCACCACCGTTGTCACGGCCGGTCTCAGCGCTCTGCAGGTCAAGAAACATGGGAAGTACGTCACCTCCGCATGGCCGGAGGGAGCGGTGCGCGAGAAGGTCTTCAACGAGATCCTCCCGCCCGTGCAGGCGGGGCTCGGCCTTGCCGGCATCGCGGGGCTCGCCGCCGGGGCGCCGGCGCTCGCGGATGCCGCGAAGGCCGCGATTCCGCAGGCCATCAAGAGCAAATGGCCGGCGTTCAGGCGTCTGGGCCTCTACTACATGGTCTTCTGCATGCTCGGGCACTGGGCAGAGATAGGGTTCGTCGAGTCGATCAGGCTCGGGCTTGTCGACGGCGAGTACGACCGGTCGAACCACATGCTCTTCGACCAGTGGCTGTTCCCGTTCCCGGCGGAGGGTTCGGCCGCCGTGCTCATGGCGCTCCTGCTGCATCCCGCCAAGCTGCTCATCCATGGTCGTATGAGGGAACGTGCCGAGAAGGGCATCATCCACGAGCTCGCGGTGCTGCCGCTCTCGCTTGCCGAGACGTTCATTGTGAACCAGGTGGTGTGCACCGCCATCGACTACACCACGGGCATGGTCGCCAACCGCAACTACGAGCTGTGGGATTATCGCGGGATGCCCTTCAACTTCCAGGGGCAGATCTGCCTGCAGAACTCGTTGTTCTACACCACCATCGCCACGTGGGCTGCATGGCACCTGTTCCCGCTCATGGAGAGGGGTCTCGAGGCGGCGGGCGACACGCGGCTCGACGGTGCGTTCGTGGGCTTGGGGTCGTTCTTCCTGATGCTGCTGCTCACGTACCACGTGCTCCCGCCCGGCTCCGGCCAAGGTACCATCTGGGACGACATCGCCTGACCTGCATCTGGGCGGGTTCGATGTACAGGAGGGACGGTCCTTCCTGCACATCTCTCTTTCAGGTTTTCCTGCATTATGGGACATTTTCTCCCGAACTTTTCGTCCCACGGTGGGTGCTTGCTTTGCAAAGTGGCTCGCCAGCCCGAAGTGACCTGCTCCGTTCATGAACGGTGCAACCCCGCCTGGCCCCGTACTCCTGCTTGCAGCTTGTCTCGGGACGCTGGCTGGCCTCATCTTGGTGCACAGCCCGGCGACTGCGTGGCAAGTTTTTGCGGTTTATGGAAGATTTTGGATGCTGCCAGAAACGGGGTCGTATTTCCATGCCCTCTGACCTGCGCAAATGCGGGGTAGCTATTTCCCCCATGGGCGGATGTGCCCCGAAATCTTCCATAAACCGCAAATTTCTGCCATATCGGCGTTGAGCTGTGCATCTATGCTGCGTCGGACGCTATCTAGGACCTGCAAAAAGGAACCGTCCCCAATTGCAGGCTCCTGTTGCGGAAACATGACAAATAACCTGCCCCTTGCCACGCCAGCATATAATCGTTGCAATGATTCCGCAGGCAGGAGGGGTTTCCATGGCCAAGGCAAAGGTCTACATCGACGGTCAGAGCGGCACGACGGGCCTCCAGATCTACGAGCGCATCGGCGCGCGCGATGACCTCGAGCTCATGCGCATCGCCGAAGACAAGCGCCACGACATCGACGAGCGCCGCCGCTTCATCAACGATGCCGATATCGTGTTCCTGTGCCTCCCCGATGACGGCGCCCGCGAGGCGGTCTCGCTCGTCGAGAACCCGGATACCTGCATCATCGACGCATCGACCGCGCATCGCACGGCAGACGGCTGGACCTACGGCTTCCCCGAGCTCAACGCCGGCCAGCGCGACGCCATCGCCGCCTCCAAGCGCATCGCCAACCCCGGCTGCCATGCCACGGGCTTCATCTCCGTCACGGCGCCGCTCGTGCAGGCGGGCATCGTGCCTGCGGACTACCCGCTCACGTGCTTCTCGCTCACGGGCTACTCCGGCGGCGGTAAGAAGATGATCGCCGACTACGAGGATCCCGACCGTTCCGCCGTGCTCGACGCTCCCGGCATCTACGGCCTCACGCTCGCGCACAAGCACCTGCCCGAGATGCAGAAGTACTGCGGCCTCGACCATGCACCGGTCTTCCTGCCCGTGGTCGACGACTACTACAAGGGCATGGCGACCACCATCATGCTGCAGAACCGCATGCTCAACGGCGCGCCGTCCGCAGAGGACATCAGCGCGTGCCTCGCAGAGCACTACAAGGACCAGCATTTCGTGCGCGTGCTGCCCTTCGGCGACCATGGCCCCACGCTCTACGCCAACATGCTCGCGGGCACCAACCACCTCGCGATCGTCGTATGCGGCAACGACGAGCAGACCACGGTCACGGCGCTCTTCGACAACCTCGGCAAGGGCGCATCGGGCGCTGCGGTGCAGAACATGAACATCGTGCTCGGCATCGATGAGACCACGGGGCTCGTCTGATCGCGAGCCCGCGGGGTCTTGCCCGTATGGAATCCGTTTCCTGAGCGCTATCAGCGCTCGGAGGCGAGCACGATGCGGTGCTCCAGCAGCGATCTCAGGCCCATATTCACAAGGCGGATCGCCATCTTGCCGTCATGCCCGGTGACGCGCGTCTCGGTGTCGTGCACGATCGCATCGACGAATGCCTGGGCCTCGCGGATATACGCCTCGCGATAGAGGTAGGTCCAGGAGTTGTTCATCGGGCGGCGCACCTTGCCGTCGGCGGTCGCCACCGTGTAGCTCTCGCGCGGCTGGGCGCCCACGAGGATCGAGCCCTTGGTGCCGAGCACCTCGAGGCGCGAGTCGTAGCCGTACTGCACGTACTGCGCGCCGTCCACCATGCCGAGCATGCCGTTCTCGAAGGTGAGGGTCATCGCGAAGGTGTCGTACCACTCGGGCCACTCGGCGGCGACCTCGGGGGAGCGGTAGTTGCCGCCCACGGCGTAGACGCTCGCGACCTCGGAACCGGTGAAGAAGCGGAGCATGTCCATGTCGTGCGAGCTCACCTCGCCGATGGGACCGTAGCTCTTGCGCACGTCGTACATCCACTCCTTGGGGTGCGAGGGTCCGTGCGTGAGCGACTTGACGAGCACCACATCGCCGATCTCGCCGGCATCGATGGCCTCCTTGGCGTGCTCCATGCTCTCGTCGAAGCGGCGCATGAAGCCGATCTGCAGCTTTACGCCGGCCTGCGCGCAGGCGGCGATCATCTCGTCGCACTCCTCCTCGGAGCTTGCCATGGGCTTCTCGCAGAAGACGTGCTTGCCCGCAGCGGCGGCAGCCACCACGATGTCGCGATGCATGCCCGTGGGCGTGACGACAACCACGGCGTCGATGTCGGGATCTGCCATCACATCGTGCCAGTCGGCATAGGTGCGGGGAACGCCCAGCTCGGCGGCGGCATTCTCGCGCGCCTCCTCGAACGGGTCGCAGACCGCGGCGAGCCTGGCTCCGATGACCTTACCCGCGTAGCTCCGTGCATGGATCATGCCGGCGCGGCCGCACCCGATAACGCAGACGTTCAGCATCTTCAGCCTCCTGTGCACGTGGCATTTCCTGCGTACTACTATAGAACTCGAGCGGTAAACGACTATCGGAGGAATTGCCATGAAGCCTTGGACGCTCGATGAGCTCGCCCGCATGATCGACCACACCAACCTCAAGCCCTTCGCCAGCGCGGCGGACATGGAGAAGCTCTGCGCCGAGGCACGCGAGAACCACTTCGCGATGGTCGCCATCAACCAAACCCAGAGCGCGCTCTGCCGCCGCCTGCTCGACGGCACCGACATCCACGTGGGCGCCGCCATCAGCTTCCCGCTGGGCCAGACCACCATCGCCTCGAAGGTGTTCGACTCCATCGACGCCATCGAGAACGGTGCGGACGAGATCGACTACGTGGTGAACCTCACCGAGGTCAAGAACGGCAACTGGGACTACGTCGCCGATGAGATGGCCCAAATCGTGGCTGCCGTGCACGAGCGCGGCAAGATCTGCAAGGTCATCTTCGAGAACTGCTATCTCGACGATGCCGAGAAGATCCGCCTCTGCGATATCGCGAGCGAGGTCAAGCCCGACTTCATCAAGACCTC
>CAMOLV010000094.1 GCA_946619045.1 uncultured Coriobacteriales bacterium
CAGCCGCAGAAGCCGAGGCGCCTGCCGAGGCCGAGGGCGATGCCCAGCCCGCAGCCGAGGATAAGCCCGCCGAGGCACCCGCTCCCAAGCCCGCGGCGCCCAAGACCGCAATGCCCAAGAAGACCAAGCCCACGGCGGCGGCCGACCTCTATGCCAAGCCCGTCAAGAAGGCCAAGAAGCAGGCCGCGCCCGTCGAGGAGGCGCCCGCACCCGAGGCGCCCGAAGCCGCCGATGCAGGGAAGGAGGACGAGGACACCGCGGAGTAGCCCTCCCGTCCTCAACGCATCATGCCCATCACGCCCGCACGCATGCCCCTGCTCGACCACCTGGGAGAGCTCCGCAGACGCCTCACGATCGTGGTCGTCTCCGTCATCGCCACGGCCATCGTCATCTACTTCGCCACGCCCACGCTCATCGAGATCATGATCGACCCCATCCGCAACGCCCTCCCCGAGGGCTCGGAGCTCACGATCCTCTCGGCCCTGGGCGGCTTCACCATCCGTTTCAAGGTGGCGTTCTTCTTCGGCATCATCATCTGCACCCCCATCATCCTCTGGGAGGCCATGGGCTTCTTCCTGCCCGCGCTCAAGGCCAACGAGCGCAAGTGGGTCGTGCCCACCGTCGCCGCCATGGTCGTGCTGTTCTTCATCGGCATGATCTTCTGCTACCTGATCATCCAGAAGGCCGCCTTCGGATGGCTGCTCGCCCAGACCGACGCCTTCGCCGAGCAGATCGTCAACGCCGAGGACTTCCTCGACATCATGATGAAGCTCGAGATCGGCTTCGGCATCGCCTTCGAGCTGCCGCTGGCGATCTTCTACCTCTCGACCATGCACCTGGTGCCCTACAAGACCTTCCGGTCGCAGTGGCGCTACGTCTATGTGGGCCTGCTCACCCTCTCCGCATGCGTCACCCCCGATGCCTCGCCCGTCACCATGATCATCATGTTCGCGGCGCTCATCGGACTCTACGAGATAGCCCTCGCGGTCGCCCGCGTGGTCATCACGGCCAAGGACGGCAGCGAGGCGCTCAAGTGGACACGCGAGGACTACGAACAGCACGAGTTCGAAGCCCAGGCATAGCGTCCGTCCACAGACAAGGAATACATCGTGAACCTCATCGTCACCGAGAAGAACGATGCTGCGGCGCAGATCGCCCGTCTCCTCTCAGAGGGCGGCAAACCCGCAGCCGACAAGGTCTACAACACGCCCGTCTACCGCTTCAGGTGGCACGGCGATGACTGCGTCACCATAGGCCTGCGCGGCCACATCCTCGAGCCGGACTTCCCGCCCGAGCTCAAGTTCAACGACGAGCAGGGCTGGTACGCCGTGTCGGCCGACGGCGAGATCCTGCCCGCCGACATCCCCGACGGCCTGGCGCGCCCGCCGTATCCCAGCCGCCGCAAGCCCTACCTGGCCGACGGCATCGACATCAAGGCCTGGAAGGTCGGGAGCCTCCCGTACCTGGTGTGGGCGCCCATCGAGAAGAACCCCGCCGAGAAGGAGATCATCCGCTCGCTCAAGAACCTCGCCAAGAAGGCGAGCTGCGTCATCATCGGCACCGACTTCGACCGCGAGGGCGAGCTGATCGGCTCTGACGCCCTGCGCCAGGTGCTCGACGCCAACCCCAAGCTGCCCGCCTACCGTGCGCGCTACTCCGCCTTCACCAAGGCCGAGATCGACCACGCCTTCGAGAACCTCGTCGACCTCGACCAGAACCTCGCGGACGCCGGCGAGAGCCGCCAGTACATCGACCTCATCTGGGGCGCCGTGCTCACGCGCTACCTCACCATGGCCCGCTACGGCGGCTTCGGCAACGTGCGCTCCGCCGGCCGCGTGCAGACGCCCACCCTGGCGCTCGTCGTCGAGCGCGAGCGCGAGCGCCTGGCATTCGTGCCCGAGGACTACTGGGTCATCTCGGGCGAGGCCGACAAGGGCTCCGACACCTTCAAGATCAACCACGCCACGGCGCGCTTCAAGGACGAGTCTGCCGCCGACGCCGCCTTCGCGCGCGTGAAGGACGCCACCGCCGGCACCGTCACTGGCGTCGACCGCAAGAGCCGCAAGCAGGCTCCGCCCGCGCCGTTCAATACCACGTCGCTGCAGGCTGCGGCCGCCGCCGAGGGCCTCTCGCCCGCGCGCACCATGCGCCTCGCCGAGAGCCTCTACATGGAGGGCCTCATCTCGTACCCGCGCGTCGACAACACGGTGTACCCCAGCTCGCTCAACCTCAAGGACTGCGTGCGCACGCTCAGCGCCGTGCCGCAGTACGCGCCCGTGTGCAGCCAGCTCCTCAAGCAGGACAAGCTCCACGCCACGCGCGGCAAGCAGCAGACCACCGACCACCCGCCCATCTATCCCACGGCGGCGGCCGACCCGGACAAGCTGCAGCCCGCGGAGTGGAAGCTCTACAACCTCATCGCGCGCCGCTTCCTGGCCACGCTCATGGACGCCGCCGTCATCGAGGGCACCAAGGTCTCGATCGACGTGGCCGGCGAGCCCTTCGTGGCCAACGGCAACGTGGTCGTGAAGCCCGGCTTCCGCGCGATCTACCCCTACGGCATGCGCAAGGACGAGCAGCTCCCCGAGATCCAGGAGGGCGACGTGCTCTCCGTGCACGACATGAAGCTCGAGGCCAAGCAGACCGAGCCGCCCGCCCGCTACAGCCAGGGCCACCTCATCCAGGAGATGGAGCGCCGCGGCCTGGGCACCAAGTCCACCCGCGCGTCCATCATCGAGCGCCTCTACGCCGTGAAGTACCTCAAGAACGATCCCATCGAGCCCAGCCAGCTGGGCATGGCCGTGATCGACGCCCTCACGTCGTTCGCGCCGCGCATCACCTCGCCCGACATGACGGCCGAGCTCGAGAGCGACATGAACAGCGTGGCCGAGGGCCGCGACACCCAGGAGGCCGTCGTCGACCACTCCAGGGCGCTGCTCGCCGGCATCATGGACCAGCTCATCGAGCATAAGGAGGACCTCGGCGAGGCCATCGCCGATGCCGTGACCGCCGACGCCAAGGTGGGCGTCTGCCCCAAGTGCGGCAAGGACCTCGTGGTCAAGAACTCCGCCAAGACCCGCGGCAGCTTCATCGGCTGCATGGGCTGGCCCGAGTGCGACGTCACGTATCCCGTGCCGCAGGGCAAGCTCGAGGCCATCGAGGGCCCCAACAGCGTGTGCCCCGAGTGCGGCGCCCCGCGCATCAAGGTGCAGCCGTTCCGCTCGAAGGCCTTCGAGACCTGCGTCAACCCCGCCTGCCCCACCAACCAGGAGCCCGACGTCAAGGTAGGGGAGTGCAAGGTCTGCGCCGAGCAGGGACGCTTCGGACAGCTCATCGCCCATAAGAGCGAGAAGAGCGGCAAGCGCTTCATCCGCTGCACCAACTTCGACATCTGCGGCGTGAGCTACCCGCTGCCCGCACGCGGAACGCTCAAGGCCACGGGCGAGACCTGTCCCGACTGCGGCGCCCCGCTGGTCGAGGTCACCACCGCGCGCGGCCCTTGGAAGTTCTGCGTCAACATGGACTGCCCCTCCAAGGAGAAGGCCAAGAGCGCCCCGCGGCGCGGACGCGGCCGCGGCTCCAAGGGCACGTCCCGCAAGAAGTCGAGCTAGGAGCTTAGATGAGCACCTCTGCGCAACAACGTGGCACCTTCATCACGCTCGAGGGCATGGACGGCTGCGGCAAGTCCACCAAGGGCCGCATGCTCGGCGCCGAGCTCAAGCTCAACGGACGCGAGGTCGTGACCCTGCGCGACCCCGGCAGCGCCAAGGTGGCCGAGCGCATCCGCGAGATCCTCCTCGACCCCACGATCGAGGGCATGGTGCCCGAGTGCGAGCTCATGCTCTTCGAGGCCGCGCGCGCCCAGCTCACCCGCGAGCTCATCATGCCCGCGCTCGAGCGCGGCGCCGTGGTGATCTGCGACCGCTACTGCGATTCCACCCTCGCCTACCAGGCCTTCGGCCGCGGCCTCGACGAGACCCTCATCCGCAAGGCCAACAAGCTGGGCAGCTGCGGGCTCGTGCCCGACCGCACCATCGTGTTCGACCTCGAGGTGGGCGAGAGCTTCGAGCGCGCCACCCGCCACGGCACCGACCGCATGGAGCTCGACGGCGAGTCGTTCCAGGAGCGCGTGCGCGAGGGTTACCTGCGCATCGCCCAGGAGGAGCCCGAGCGCGTGCGTGTGGTCAACGGTCACGGCGAGAAGGCCGAGGTGTATGCGCTCATGCGCGACGAGCTTGCGGACCTGCTCCCCGAGCTCGCCTGCGAGATGCCCGATCCCGAGGTCCTGCTCGCCAAGCCCGAGGAGGCGGCGCAGTAGTGGAGACCCGCGTTCCCGCAGCGCTCGATGTGCTCGCCGACCAGCCGCGCGTGCAGGCCTTCCTGGCCTCCGCGCTCGAGGGCGGCGTCGCGCACGCATACCTGTTCACCGGCGCCCCCGGCACCGGCAAGCATGATGCGGCGCTCGCGCTGGCGCAGGGGATCGTCTGCCCCAACGGCGGCGACGGCACCTGCGACGAATGCCGCCGCGTGGCGCGCCACACCCACTCCGACGTGCACTTCCTCGAGCCTCTGGGCGTATCGGGCTACCGCGTGGAGCAGGTGCGCGAGCTGATCGACGACACCATGCGCGCGCCCGTGAGGGCCAACGCCAAGGTGTATGTGGTCGACCGCGCCGACACCCTGCGCGACTCGTCCGCAAATGCCCTGCTCAAGACCATCGAGGAGCCGCCCGCGGGCGTCGTCTTCATCCTCATCGCACCGTCCGCCGAGTCGGTGCTGCCCACCATCGTGTCGCGCTGCCAGGTGGTGCCGTTCCGCGCGCTCGCGCCCGAGGTGTCGGCGCGCGCCGTCATCCGCGCCACGGGAGCCGAGCCCTGGCAGGCACGTCTCGCGCTCGCCATCGCCCGCACCCCGCGTGCCGCCGTCGATTTCCTCAACTCCGCGTCGCGCCGCGATGTGCGCCGCCGCACCGTGAGCACCTTCACGGGCATCTTCGACTTCGACTCCTGGGACGTCCTGCTCGCCGCCAAGGACCTGGCCGAGGCCGCCCGCATCCCCCTCGAGGACGTGCGCGAGGCCCAGAAGGAGCAGACCGAGCGCGCCAGCGAGTTCCTCTCGGCGGGGGCGCTGCGCAGCATGGAGGACGCCAACAAGCGCGCGCTCACCGCACGCGAGCGTATGGGGATGATGGAGATTCTGGCCGCCGGCGAGTCGGTGCTGCGCGACCTGCTGATCCTTTGTAGCAGAATTGACGAGAAGATCGTCAACGAGGACGTGTCGGACGGCATCGCGCGCCTTGCCGCGCGCACCTGCACCGAGAACGTCCTGCGCGCGTTGGAGCTCTGCGGCGATGCCGCGCGCAAGCTCGACGCGAACGTTTCACCGCAGCTGGTCCTGGAAGATTGGCTGCTTTCCATAAAGGAGGCACTTGCATGCCCACGATAATTCCGGTCCGTTTTGCCTATGCCTCGCGCGACCTGTGGTTCGACCCGGTCGACACCGAGGCGGCAGAGGGCGACCACGTTATCTGCTCGACCGAGCGCGGCACCGAGATGGGACTCGCCACCGGCGACTCCCGCGAGGTGTCCGACAAGGAGTTCGCGCAGATGACCAACGGCGCCACGCTCAAGCCCGTGGTGCGCATCGCGACCGACGAGGATCTCGAGCGCGCCGAGGAGCTGGGGCGCATGGGCGACGAGGCCATGCCCGTCTTCCGCCGCTGCATCGAGTCCTGCGAGCTCGACATGAAGCCGGTGGGGGTCGAGTACCTCTTCGGCGGCGACAAGGCCGTGTGCTACTTCGCAGCCGAGGAGCGCGTCGATTTTCGCCAGCTGGTGCGCGAGCTCTCGCATGAGCTCCACGCCCGCATCGACATGCGCCAGATCGGCGTGCGCGAGGAGTCGGCCTTTATCGGCGGCTACGGCCACTGCGGCCAGGAGCTCTGCTGCGCGCGCTTCGGCCTCGCCTTCGAGCCGGTCTCGATCCGCATGGCCAAGGAG
>CAMOLV010000095.1 GCA_946619045.1 uncultured Coriobacteriales bacterium
AGTCGATCATGATGATCCTTGCCGCCGGCCTCGGCTGCGGCACCAAGGTCGAGGTTGCCTGCAACGGCGACGACGAGCAGGCTGCTCTCGACGCCCTTGTCGCCCTCATCGACAGCGGTTTCGGCGAGGAGTAAGCAAGGCGTGCGCGTACGCAACGCATCCCAGGAAGCCCGGTGCCCCAAGAGCATCGGGCTTCTCTTTTTCGACCTCGACGGCACCGTCTACAAGGACTTCTCGACGATCTCCGATCGCGTCTTCGCCGCGTTCGACGCGGTGAGGGAGCGCGGCTGCATCCTTGCCGCGGCGTCGGGGAGGAGCCTCTCGTTCATGCCGCCCCCGCTTGCCGCATGGGGCGGCCTCGACTACTTCATAGCCGCCAACGGCGTCTGCACCTATGACGTTCGCTCGGGCGAATGCCTTCGCGAAGGCGCCATCGCCAAAGACGAGGCGCTCGAGATCATGGGGCAGGTTGAGGATCTCGACGGCGCATGGCTGGCGTTCTACGACGACGTGGTCATGCGGGACAAGAGGTCGCACTACTACCTCTATCTCGAGATGGTCCGCTCGGGCGTGCCCGACGCGCGGGCTTACGGCTTCTTCACCGCCGAGGAGCTCGAGAAGACCTACCACGTGAGCGTCGAGAAGACGAACATCGTCGACCTGCCCATGACCGACGATATGGAGCGGTTCGTGCACGAGCACGAGGGATCGATCCACAAGCTAGCCGCCACGTTCCCGAGCATCGAGGCGGCGGAGGAGGCCTTCCTGCGCCTCAAGGCCCATCCCGGGATCGAGGCGGCGCATACCGCGGGCGTCGAGCTCGAGATCTCCGCGTCCGGATACACCAAGGGGACCTCGTCGGCCTGGCTCGCCCGCCATCTGGGCATCGCCCAGGACCGCACCGTCGCCTTCGGCGATGCGGGAAACGACATCTCCTTTGCGGGCGAGGTAGGTTATCTTGTTGCGGTGGGCGACCGCTCCGCAGAGCTCGTATCCGTTGCGGACGAGGTCGCCCCGTCCATCGACGACGACGGCGTCGCCGTCTGGATCGAGAACCACATCGATTGCTTTGGAGCTGAGCTATGAGCGCGTATTTCACCTTCGACATCATCGCAGAGGACCCGGCCACCCATGCGCGCGCAGGTGTGCTCCACACGCCCCATGGCGATATCCCCACGCCCATCTTCATGCCCGTGGGAACCAAGTCCACGGTGAAGGGCCTGCTGCCCGAGACGATCGCGTCCCTCGGCACCAAGATCCTCCTCAACAACACCTACCACCTCGCCATGCGCCCGGGGGCCGAGACCGTCGCCGAGCTCGGCGGCCTGCACGATTTCATGCAGTGGCACGGTCCCATCCTCACCGACTCGGGCGGATTCCAGGTGTTCAGCCACGGCGACTTCGTCAAGCTCACCGACGACGGCGTGCGGTTCCGCACGGTCGATTACGACGGCAGCTACGTCATGTGGACACCCGAGGAGAACATGCGCATCCAGCAGCTCCTCGGCGCCGACATCGTCATGCAGCTCGACCAGTGCCCGGGGTATCCCGCCGAGCGCTCCTTCGTCGAGCGCGCCGTCGAGCTTTCGAGCAGGTGGGCGGAGCGTTGCTGGAACGCGCATACGCGCGAGGACCAGGCGCTCTTCGGAATCGTCCAGGGAGGCATGCACCTCGACCTGCGCCTGCGCTCGCTCGAGCATCTCGAGGGCATCGCCGATTTCTGCGGGTACGGCATCGGCGGCTATTCGGTGGGGGAGAGCCATGAGGTGATGTTCGAGACCCTCGCCCCGCTGGCGTCGGAGTACATGCCCAGGCACAAGCCCCGCTATCTCATGGGCGTCGGCAACCCGACCACGCTCGTCCGCGGCGTTGCCTGCGGCATCGACATGTTCGACTGCGTGCTGCCCACGCGCACGGCCCGCATGGGCACCGCCTTCTCGAGCGAGGGCCGCATCAACCTCAAGAACAACCGCTTCTCGCACGATGCCGGCCCGCTCGACGCGCAGTGCACCTGCCCCGTCTGCACGGGCGGCTACACGCGCGCCTACATCAACCATCTGGTGCGCCAGAAGGAGATGCTCGGCGGCATCCTGCTCTCCATGCACAACATCTACTATCTGCTCGACCTCATGCGCCGCGCCCGCCAGGCGATCATCGACGGCACGTATGCGGAGTTCGTCTCCGCTTGGATGGATTCCCCCGCGGTCGCGGATTTCTAGGCCATCAGGCGCTGGGCCAACCTATCTGGAGCTCGGCGTACAGGTCCTCCAAGTCGAGGCGTGCGTCCATCCTCCTTCGGCATGCGCTTGCCGCGGCGGCGAACGGTGTTTGCCAAACATACTCGGGGTCAACTCTCTTTTCCGTCCGCCATGGGCTTATAATAGCCCCGATAAACAGAGAAGGGGTACGCCCCGTCACCTTCGCGTGATCCGAGCATGAAAAGGCAGATTTCACCATGGCCGCATTCTGGTCTTACCCGTGGTATACGGCTATCTCCCGCATATGCACCCGCATGAGGGGGTGCTTCTGATGGCGCATCTCGCAACCTCGCAGCGTTGGGAGATCCTCGAGCAGCATCGCGATGCCGAGGAACGGCTCATGGACGAGCTGGGCACGAGCCGGCTCGTCGCACGCATCCTGGCTGCGCGCGGCATCACGGACATCGGGGAGGCCCGTGCATTCCTCACGCCGTCGCTCGACCGCGATTGGCGCGACCCGCTCGAGATTCCCGGCATGGGCGTCGTAGCCGACCGTGTCGAGCGGGCGCTCCGCAACCATGAGGTCATCGCCGTATTCGGCGATTTCGACGTGGACGGCATGACATCCACCTGCCTGCTCACGCTTGGATTGCGCGAGCTCGGTGGGGCGGTCATGCCCTATATCCCGCATCGTTTCGGCGAGGGGTACGGCCTCTCGGAGGAGGCCCTCAACCGGGTCATCTCCGACTGCAGCCCCGACCTCGTCATCACGGTCGACAACGGAATCGCCGCGGCCAACGAGGTCGAGTGGCTCGTGAGCCAGGGCGTCGACGTGGTCATCACCGACCATCACGAGCCGGGCGACCTCGTTCCCCAGGGCGTCCCCGTCACCGACCCCAAGCTGGTCGAGGATTCGCCCTCGCGCGAGCTCGCCGGTGCGGGCGTCGCGCTCAAGCTCGTCCACGAGCTGGGCAGGCGCATGGGGGAGCCCGACCTCTGGCGCCGTTACATCGACGTCGCGACCCTCGGCACCCTCTCCGACATGATGCTCCTCACGCCCGAGAACCGCGCCCTCGTCTCCGAGGGCATCGAGCGCATGCGCATCACCACGCGCCCCGGCATCGTGGCGCTCGCCGCAACTGCCGGAACGGACCTCGCCACGGTCACCGCCGACTCGCTCCCGTTCTCCATCATCCCGCGCCTCAATGCGGCGGGAAGGATGGGCACCACGGACGTGGCCTTCGACCTGCTGCTCACCGACGACCCCGCCGACGCCACCATCCTCGCGGGCAAGCTCGAGGAGATCAACAACGAGCGGCGCGAGATCGAGTCGCAGCTTTCCGAGGAGGCGCTTGCTAAGGTCGAGCGGAGCTACTCGGGGGGCCGCGTGGTCGTCGTGGGCGGCGAGGGATGGCACGAGGGCGTCAAGGGCATCGTCGCCAGCCGCATCGTCAACCGCTACCATGTGCCCGCCCTGCTCTTCACCATCTCGGACGGCATCGCGCGCGGCAGCGGACGTTCCGTCGGCCACGTCGATCTCTTCCATGCCGTCGAGCAGTGCTCCGACATGCTCGTCCGCTTCGGCGGCCACTCGGGCGCCGTGGGCGTCACCGTCGAGGCCGACCGTCTCGACGAGCTGCGCGGCAGGCTCGAGGCCATCCTCTCGGAGCTCCCGGAGGAGGAGTTCGTCGATACCGGCGAGGTCACGGCGCTCGTCACGCTCGACGAGCTCACCGTCTCGTCCATCGCATCGCTCGATGCGCTGCAGCCGTTCGGCCAGGGCAACAAGAAGCCCCTGCTCGGCGTCTGCGATGTGGGCATGGTCAACCGCTCCGCCGTCGGGTACGGCGGCACGCATCTCCGCTTCAGCGCCACCGATGGGTCGGCGTCCATCCCCGCCATCATGTTCCGCGCTCCCAAGATCGAGCGGCTCGTCGACTACGAGGGCGACTGCGACATCGTCTTCGACGCCGTCAACGAGACGTGGCAGGGGAGGACCAAGCCCAAGCTCATGGTGCGCGACATCCTGATGCACGGGCAGAAGGACTCCGCGCAGGAGCAGACCGGCGCCATCTCGATCTCCGACGAGCTCTTCTCGCGTGCGTCCGAGATCCTTGCGCGCGACGAATACGCATCCATCGCCGATGCCAAGAGCTTCGCGACCAAAATCGTCGGCGTGTCCTTCGAGGGAAGGCAGGACGTCGCGCAGACCCTTGCCGAGGGCATGGACCTCTCCGTGGTGCGCCAGCCCGACAACGCCTACGACCCCAATGCGATGGCGGTCATGACGGCGGACGGCGTGCAGGTGGGCTTCCTGCGCAGGCAGATCGCCCAAGTGCTCGCCCCGCTCGCCGATGCCGGGACGGTCTTCCGCGCCAAGGTCCTCCAGGTGACCGGCGGCGACGACCGCTCGTGGGGCGTCAACATCGAGGTGACCCGCGGCGATTCCCCGGATGCGGGCCCTGCCTCCGACGACTCCTTCTCATCCGAGCGCGAGCGCCTGAGGGAGCTCGAGCCCCTGCAGCTCCTGGAGGAGCTGCGCCGCCACATGATCGGCAACCACGACCTGCTTCCCGCCCAGGCGAAGGCGCTCGACCTGCTCGCCGCGGGGAGGAGCAGCCTCTGCATCATGGCCACGGGACGCGGCAAATCCCTCATCTTCCATCTGCATGCCGCCCGCACGGCATTGCTGCGCAATATGGCGAGCATCTTCGTCTACCCGCTCCGCGCCCTCGTCTCCGACCAGTCGTTCCATCTGACGGAGTCCTTCGGCGAGCTGGGCATGAAGGTCCGCCTGCTCACGGGCGAGACCTCGCTCGACGAGCGCGACGAGGTCTTCTCGGGCCTCGCCGACGGCACGGTCGACGTCGTGCTCACCACCCCCGAGTTCCTCGCCATCCACAGGGACCGCTTCGCGGCATCGCGCCGCATCGGATTCATCGTCATCGACGAGGCCCACCACGCCGGCCTCTCCAAATCGGGCAACCGAAGCGCCTACGCGAGCCTTCCCGAGGTGCGCGCCGCCCTCGGCGAGCCCACGGTGCTCGCGGTCACCGCAACCGCCGCGGATGACGTCGCAACCGAGATCTGCCGCCTCGCCGGCATCGATGCCGGCGCCGTCGTGATCGACCGCTCGATGCGCTCGAACCTCTCGATCGTCGATCGCCGCGGCACCAGGAACCGCGAGCAGGAGCTCATCGCGACCGTCGCGCAGGGCCGCAAATGCGTGGTCTACGTCAACTCCCGCGAGCAGTCCGTCTCGCTCGCGCGCATGCTGCGCCGCAAGATCCCCGAGCTCGGGCAGAAGATCGCGTTCTACAACGCGGGGCTCACGCGCGACGAGCGCACCAGGGTCGAGCGCGCGTTCAGGTCGGGGGAGCTGATCTGCATCGTGTCGACGAGCGCGTTCGGAGAGGGCGTCAACCTCCCGGATATCGCCCATGTCATGCTCTACCACATGCCGTTCGGCGAGATCGAGTTCAACCAGATGAGCGGCCGCGCCGGACGCAACGGCGCCGACGCGCAGGTGCATCTGCTGTTCGGCCCCTCGGATACCAAGATCAACGAGCGCATCGTCGCGGGCTCCGCGCCGTCGCGCGACGAGCTCTCGACGCTCTACAGGGCGCTGCGCACGATCTCCCAGCGCACGCTCTTCGCGTCGGGCGGCACGAGCTTCGCCGAGACCAATGCGACCATCGCCGAGGTCTGCCGCACCATCGATCCCAAGACGCGCCTCGACGAGCATGC
>CAMOLV010000096.1 GCA_946619045.1 uncultured Coriobacteriales bacterium
ATCCCGAACGACCGCCTGCTCGACCTCTCCGAGAAGAAGACCACCATGCTCGAGGCCTTCCGCATGGCCGACGACGTGCTGTGCCAGGGCACCCAGGGCATCACCGACCTGATCACCGTCCCCGGCCTCATCAACCTCGACTTCGCCGACGTCTGCACCATCATGCGCGGTGCCGGCACGGCCATGATGGGCATCGGCACCGCCTCCGGCGACAACCGCGCCGTCGACGCCGCCACCGAGGCCATCTCCAGCCGCCTGCTCGAGACCTCCATCGACGGAGCCACCCGCGTCCTGCTCTCCATCGCCGGCAACAAGGACCTCGGCATCCAGGAGATCAACGACGCCGCCGACCTCGTCGCCTCCGCCGTCGACCCCGACGCCAACATCATCTTCGGCACCGTCGTCGACGAGAGCCTGGGCGATCAGGTCCGCGTGACCGTCATCGCCGCCGGCTTCAACGAGGGCAGCTCCCAGCAGATGCTCCCGACGTTCACCATCGAGCGCCCCGAGCCCAAGAAGCCGGCTGCCCCCAGCCGCTCCTACAGCTCCCCGTATGCGGCTGCCCAGCAGTCCTACGCCCCCGCTCAGCCGGCGCCCGCTGCCCAGCCCGCACCCGCGCCCTCCCGTGCTCCCATGAGCAGCAACGACAAGGAATTCGACATCCCCGATTTCCTTAAGCGCAGCCGTCTCTAAGACGAGATGCCCGCGCTGACGAGATATACGTCAGACGGCGTGGCCCTGCTCGGCGACGTGAGCCGCCCGGGCGGGGTCACGTTCGCATTTACCGAGCGGACCGGGGGATGCTCCGAGGGCCCGTGGTCGTCGCTCAACCTCGGGGACGCCTGCGGCGACGATGCCGCGAGCGTCGCGGCCAACCGCGCCCGCGCGCTTGCCGCGCTCAGCCCCTCTGCGGATCCCGAGCGCCTGGTGAATCCGCGCCAGGTCCACGGCGACGAGGTCGTCTGCATCACCGCGAACGATGATGCGTCGGTGCGCGAGGCCATCGCGGCCGCCCGGGCCGGCGCCGACGCCGTGGCCGTGAGCGTTCCCGACGTGCCCGTCCTGCTCTGCTATGCGGACTGCGTCCCCATCGTCATCTGCGCCGAGGGCGGCTTCGCCGTCGTCCATTCGGGCTGGCGGGGAACGTATGCGCGCATCGCCGAGAAGGCCGTCCGCGAGCTCTCCCGCATCACCGGGACGCCTGCGGGCGGGATGAGCGCCTACATCGGCCCCCACATCATCGGCAGCGAGTACGAGGTCTCATCCGACCTCGCCGAGCAGTTCGCCCGGGAGTTCGGCTCCGGGGCGGTCGTCGGCGAGCGCAACCTCGACCTCGGCTTCTGCATCGCATCCGCGCTCGAGGCTGCGGGAGTTTCGGCGGAGGGAATCTGCGACGAGCGGATCTCCACCCTCTCGAACCCTGGGCGCTTCTTCAGCTATCGCGCGAGCGGCGGCGTCTGCGGGCGCCATGGCGCGCTCGCGGTCATGGAGGGATGAGCGCCATGGACTATCGGAAATTCATCGCCGAGCGCCGCGCCGAGATCCTCGGGCGCGTGGCCGATGCAGCTGCGCGGAGCGGGCGCTCCGCCGACGAGGTGACCCTCGCGGCCGTATCCAAGACGGTGGGGATCGAGGAGGTCGCCGCCGCCTGCGCTGCGGGGTACGCCGTCTTCGCAGAGAACCGTCCCCAGGAGCTCAGGCGCAAGCAGGAGGCGGCTGCGGCCTATCCCGAGCTCTCGTCCGTGCGCTGGGACATGATCGGCCATCTCCAGACCAACAAGGTCAACCTCGTCGTGGGAAACGTCGCCCTCGTCCACTCCGTCGACTCTCTCCATCTGGCCGAGGCGCTCGATGCCCGCGCCGCGCGGCTCGGCATCACGGTGCCCGTCCTCATGGAGGTCAACATCGCGGGGGAGGAGAGCAAGTCGGGCTTCGATCCGGCGGATGCGCGCGAGCTGATCGGGCAGATCGCCGGGCTCGGGAATCTCTCGCTCGAGGGCCTCATGGGCATGGCCCCTGCCCACGATCCCGACGCCGCACGACGCGCCTTCTCCGGACTGCGCGAGCTCCGCGACGAGCTTTCCCGGGACACGGGATTGCCGCTCGGTGAACTCTCGTGCGGTATGAGCGACGATTTTTCCATCGCCGTTGAGGAGGGTTCTACAATAATTAGGCTGGGACGAACGGTGTTCGACCCTGCGTACGACTTACAATAGGCAACGGTAACGGCTGCGCGGGTTGCCGCGCATGGCAGGAAAGGGTGTGCTCCATGGGTTTCCTCGACACCATCCGCGAGCGCTTCGCCGGCGGCGGAGACGACTACTACGACGACGATTACTATGACGACGGCGGCGACGAGGGCGGCTACTACGAGGAGCGCCCGCGCGAGCAGCAGGGCAGGGGCCTTCTCGGCAACACGCCGCGCCCCGAGGCCGAGAGCGTGTCGGTCTACACCCGCAGCGGCCGCCAGATCTCGGGCAACGGCGTGACCACCCCGGCGCCCAACCCCACCTACGCGCCTTCCACCACCTATGCCTCGTCCTACACCGGGTCGCAGGCGGGCCTGCGCATGAACTCGGGCAACCTGCCCCCGTACGTGCTGCGCCCCGCATCCTACGAGGACGTCACGACGGTCGTGCGCCGCGTGCGCACCAGCCAGCCCGTGGTGCTGAACTTCCGCCACACCAACATCGACATCGCCAAGCGCGTGCTCGACTTCTGCTACGGCCTGTCCTTCGGCATCGACGGCGAGATCACCGAGCTCGGCGACCGCGTCTTCGCCGTGCTGCCCCACGGCATCACGCTCTCCCAGACCGATATCGACAAGCTCGTCGCCGACGGCGAGATCACCAGGTAGCGCCATGGACGCCGCCACCGCCAAGATCGCGTTCGTCGGCGCGGGCGCCATGGGCGGATCGATCGCCCGCGGCATCGTGTCGTCGGGCACCGTCCAGCCCGGCCAGGTCGCCATCGCCGACCTCTCCGAGGCGGTCCGCTCCTCCTTCGCCGACATGGGCATCGCCGCATACGGCAGCGCCGCCGAGATGATCGCCGACTTCGATCCCGATGCGGTCGTGCTCGCGGTCAAGCCGCAGGTCGCGGTCCCCGTGGTCGAGCCCATCGCCGAGATGCTCCCCGGCAGGCTCGTCGTCTCCATCATGGCCGGCGTGCCGCTCTCCAAGCTCTACGGCCTCTGCGCCACGCAGCGCGTCGTGCGCCTGATGCCCAACCTTCCCGTCGCCGCGGGTCTCGGCGCCATCGCCCTCACCCCGGGTGCCGGCGCATCGCAGGATGACGCAGCATTCGTGACGGGGCTGCTCTCGTCCGTCGCCGTGGTCAAGGCCATGCGCGAGGACCAGCTCGATGTGGCAGGCATCGTCTCGGGGTCGGCGCCGGCGTTCTTCGCCTTCTTCGTCGACTGCCTCACGCGTGCGGGCATCGACGCGGGGCTTCCCGCCGCCGATTGCCGCGAGATGGTCGAGGCGACCATGCGCGGCACCGCCCAGCAGCTGCTCGAGAGCGGCGAGCATCCGCGCCTCTACATGGAGCGCGTCTCCTCGCCCGGCGGCACCACCATCGCCGCGCTGCGCGAGATGGAGGGCGACGTGTTCTACGCCGTCCAGGATGCCGTTGCCGAGGCGCTCGACCGCACGCGCAAGCTCGCGGGGAAGTAGGGAATCATGCTCGGGCTCATCCTCTACCGGGTGCTCGACTTCTACGAGCTGCTCATCGTCGTCTGGTGCATCATGTCGTGGATTCCCGGCATGAACGAGACGATCGAGCGCATCCGCTATGCGCTCGGCAGCATCGTCGAGCCGTACCTCTCGCTTTTCAGGCGGTATATCCCGCCGTTCAACGGAATAGATTTCTCTCCGATTGTTGCAATCATCGTATTGCGGCTGGTACAGCGCTTGATTCTGACTATACTTTAGGGTTAGGCACCCATAGGTCGTCCCTTGTGCCAGCGGCCTACCACTTAAACGAAAGGGAAGAACATGGCAATCACACCGCAGGATATCGAACAGCAGGCCTTCTCCGCCGCCAAGCAGGGTTATAACACCGAGGAAGTCGACGACTTCCTCGAGATCATCGCCAACGAGGTCGACGCGATGCTCAACAAGATCGCCGATCTCAAGAACCGCCTCACCAACACCGAGAACGAGCTCGCCGCGGCCCAGGCCCAGCTTGCCGCCGCTCCCGCCCGCACCGAGACGGTCGTGGCCCCCGTCGCCGACTTCAGCGCCTCCGAGCGTCAGATCTCCCAGGCCCTCATCGTCGCCCAGCAGGCTGCCGACAGGCTCGTCGCCGATGCCCGCGACAACGCCGACCGCATCCGCAACGAGGCCGACGCCAAGGCCCGCGAGGTCATCCGCCAGGCTCTTGCCGAGAAGCAGAACGAGCTCGACGAGATCGATCGCCTCAAGGCTTCCCGCGAGGAGTTCCGCACCGAGTACAAGAACCTCCTCCAGCACTTCATCGACGACGCCGACGCCGTGTTCCCCAACACCACCTCCGCTCCCAAGATCGAGACCCCGCGCTACGAGGCTCCGGCGCCCGCTCCTGCGCCTGTCGCCGCTCCCGTGACGCTCTCCGACCTCTCCGATTTCGGCGATCTCGACTAGCATCTCGCACAGATGAATGCCGACGGCCCCGCACCATGCGGGGCCGTTCTTTGTTTCGGGGCTATGCGCGCCTTCTGCGGCTCCAAACTTGGGTATCTGGATAGAAGATCCTGAAAAACTGTCCAGATTCCCAAGTCTGGCTATCAACCCCGTGCAGCCATCCTTGGGTTTCTGGATAAAAGTGCTCGGAATACTGTCCAGATATCCAAGTCTGGACGTATCCAAGCCTGGAATTCGCGTTCGAGCAGCTGGCTTTTATATTCTGGACAAAAGACCGAAGAAGACTGTCCAGATAGTAAAAGCCAGATTCCGAGCCGGATAGCTGGCTTTTATGTTCTGGACGGCATTTCGAGCACTTTTGTCCAGATATTCAAAGTTTGCCTAGCGGTAGCGCCCAACCATGCATGCTATGATTAACGAAGTGCTCCAATCACGCCTCAAACGCAGTCAAAGGGGGTCAACGTCCCGTGGTATTCTCGAGCTTTGCGTTCCTCCTCATCTTCTTCCCGCTCCACATGGTGGCGTACCTGCTCGTCCCCGAGAAACTCAAGAATCCGGTGCTGCTCGTCTCATCGCTGATCTTCTATGCATGGGGCGGGCCGCGCTACGTGCTGCTCATCTGCTTCGAGGCGCTCGCGAGCTGGTTCTTCGCCCTGCGCATCGAGAATTCCGACGGGTCCGCGCGCCGCATCTGGCTCATCGCCGAGCTCGTCTGCCTGCTCGGCCTGCTGGGGTACTTCAAGTACTTCACGTGGATCCTCACGAGCATCCACGGCATCACCGGCTTCCCGGCGAACGTGCCCCAGATCGTGCTGCCCATCGGCATCTCGTTCTACACGTTCCAGCTCATCAGCTACGTGGTCGACGTCTACCGGGGAACCATCGATGCGCAGCCTGCCTACTGGAAGCTGCTCCTGTACTGCTCGCTCTTCCACCAGTGCATCGCCGGCCCCATCGTGCGCTACGA
This sequence comes from uncultured Coriobacteriales bacterium, assembly GCA_946619045.1. GTDB lineage: Bacteria > Actinomycetota > Coriobacteriia > Coriobacteriales > Atopobiaceae > RUG721. Next base: position 5,590 of record CAMOLV010000096.1, read on the forward strand.
GACGGTCGCCCACGAGATCGAGGACCGCAGCGTCTCGGAGCGCGACATCTACGAGGGCGTGCGCCGCTTCTCCATCGGCCTCGCCAAGAAGGTCGTTCTGGCCAACTCCTGTGCCGCAGCCGCCGACAGCCTCGTGCCCACGGGCTCGACCGCGCTCGCCAACCAGGTCGTGAGCGGCTACTGGCTCGGCATGCTGTTCTATGCCTTGCAGATCTACCTGGACTTCTCGGCCTACTCCGACATGGCCATCGGCATGGGTCGCATGATCGGCTTCCATTACCTCGAGAACTTCGACCATCCCTACCAGTGCTCGT
>CAMOLV010000097.1 GCA_946619045.1 uncultured Coriobacteriales bacterium
TAGCCGCCCTCGCGCTCGGCGATCTCCTTGTGGATGTCGGCATCGCGGCAGGCCATGATGACCTCGTAATCCTCGATGGAGTGGTCCCACAGCTTGATGTTCTCGCGCACCGTGTCGTCGAAGGTCACGATGTCCTGGTCGACCACGGCGAGCGATCCGCGCAGGATGGGCAGGGGAATCTCCGAGATCGGGGTGCCGTCGAAGCGGACCTCGCCCGACCAGGGCTTGTAGAGGCCCGAGATGAGCTTGGCGATGGTGGATTTACCGCACCCGGAATCGCCTACGAGGGCGAGCCACTGCCCGGGCTCCAGGTGCAGGTCGAAGTTCTCGATGAGCGGGGGCTCGAGCGGGGAGTATCCGAAGGAGACGCCCTCGAGCTCGACCTCGCCGCGCAGCTTCTCGCGGTCGAAGCCGGCGGTCCCGGTCATCTGGGCGGGCTCCTCGGGGGTGTCGCACTCGTAGCGCATGACATCCTCGATGCGCTCCATCTGGGTGGTCATCTCCTGGACCGTCTGGCCCAAGCTGATGATGGATTCGACGGGCGCCATGAACGAGGAGAGGAAGCCCGTGAAGGCGAGCAGGGAGCCCGATGTGAACTCGCCCTGCACGATGAGCCAGATGCCCAGCACCAGCACGGCGATGTTGGCGAACTTCGTGACGAGGGCGGGGATGGCGCCGAGGTACTGGTTGAGGAGCGTGGTGTGCGTCGACGACTCGTTGACCGCGGCCTGATAGCCCGCCCAACGTCCGAAATAGCCCGTCTCGGCGCCGGCGGACTTGATGGTCTCGATCATCTCGATGCCGCTCACGGTGGTGGCGTAGAGCTTGCCGGACGAGGCCGCAGCGGAGCGCGCGATGTTGATGCGCTTCTGGGAGATGTAGTGCGCGAGCAGGGCGTTGAGGGCCACGGTGGCGACGCCCACGACGGTGAGCAGCAGGCTGTAGCGCACCATGATGACGAGGTAGAGCACGAGCATGACCACGTTCACGATGACCGGCGCGAGCTGCCCGACCAGCGCGAACGCGATGGTCTCGTTGGCGTTCTGGCGCTGCTGGAGGTCGCCCACCATGCGCTGCGCGTAGAAGCCCACGGGAAGGTGCAGCAGGTGGCGCATGAAGCGGGACGAGCTCACCACGGCGATCTTGCCCTGCATGCGCATGAGGTACACGGCGTTGAGGACGCTCACGACGCCGGTTATGAGCGCGAGCACGGCCATGATCGCGGTGAGCGGCACGAGCCACTCGGGGTTCTCGCCCGAGAGGATGCGGTCGACGAAGACGCGGCCGAGCGACGTGTTGAAGATGCCCACGGCCGAGGTGATGGCCGCGGTGAGCATGACGAAGGCGATGGTGCCGCCCATGCCCTCGAGGCGCTTGCGCGCGTAGGCGAGCGTGTCGGGGGGATTGCCGCCCTTCTCGAAGGCGTCGGTGGGCTCGAAGGCGAGCACGATGCCCGTGAAGGAGCGTTCGAACTCGCTCATCTCGACGCGCACCTCGCCGCGTGCGGGGTCGTTGAGGTAGGCGTACTTGCCCTTGAACCCGTCGAGCACCACGAAGTGGTTGAAGTTCCAGAAGAGGATGCAGGGCATGCTGCCGCGGCTCCTGAGCGCCTCGGCGGAGTAGGTCATGCCCTTGGCGGAGAGGCCGTAGCTGCGCGCCGCCTTGAGGATGTTCACCGCCTTGGACCCGTCGCGCGAGACGCCGCAGTCGGCGCGGACCTGCTCGAGCGGGATCCAACGTCCGTGGTATGCGAGGATCATCGTGAGGCAGGCGGCGCCGCATTCGAGCGCCTCCATCTGCATGACGACGGGAACTTTGACCGGCTTGGTCGCCATCGCGCTCAGTCTCCGAAGATGAGCGAGATGGGTGCGACGCTCTCGACGGTGATCGAGACGGGGAGGGGCACGCCTTCCGAGAGCTGCGTCAGATCGCCGCCCGAGAGCACGACCAGGTACGACCACTCGTTGGGCGCGAGGGCGCTTGCAAGGTACTCGCTGCCGACCGTCGCGGCGGCCTCCTCGCGGCTGATGGGGGAGGAGCTGACGCTCTCGACCGTCATGGGCACCCCGTTGACGGCGGCGCGCTCGCCCACGGTCACGGCGGCGGCGCTGTCGGCGTCGAGGAAGCAGACGACGGCCTCGCCGGTGCGGGCGCCGGTGGCCGAGACGTTGGTCGCCACCGTGCCGAAGATGCCCCATGCCAGAAAACCTGCCAGCAGGGCAAGGCAGGCGAAGAGGACCATCCACACGCTGGGGTTGGTTACCTGGACGTACTTATCGAGGTCGTCGGGGCTGCGCAGCCGCTCGGTCGCCTTCTTGTTGAAGATCGGGCTCTGCGTGTCGGCCATCAGGGCGACATCTCCCCGGCCGCGGCGCGCATCTTGGCGACGGCGCGCGAGAGCTTGGTCGAAACCGTCGAGAGGTTGATGCCGAGCTCGTCGGCGATCTCGACGTTGCGCTTGCCTTCGTAGTATTTCATGGCGACGAGCTCGCGCTCGGCGGGGTCGAGCGCCGAGAGGAGCTTTGAGGCCAGATCGGCGTCGACCGTCTGCTGGGCGAAATCGTTCTCGTCCGCGTAGACGCCCTCGGGGATCTCCTCGAGGTCGGCGGTCGCGGGATCGTGGCGGTAGTAGTCGATGATGCAGTTATGGGCGATCGAGATGACCCAGGTCGAGAACTTGGCGCGCTCGGCGTCGAAGCGGTCGAAGAAGCGCGCGGCGCGCAGGAACGCCTCGGACGTGACGTCCTCGGCTGCCGTGCGGTCGGCCACGCGGCGGAATATGTAGTTGTAGACAAGCGGGTAGGCCTCGCGGTAATACTGCTCGAAGGCAGCCTTGGGGTCGCGCTCCGACCTGCGTCGGCCAACCATCTTCCAGCCTGTCTGCGCCATGCTCCACCACCGTCCGAACATAGAGATACATAGTTAAACGTTAGATGATGAAGCGCAACGGAACCGTCTCATATCAGCGGACGCCTGAAAGATGATTAGGCGAGCGGTATCCTGCCGTCGACAAGTGCCTTGGCGAGCCAGGCCTTGGTCTCCTCGGCCCACGAGAACTGCCTCATATACTCGCCGCGCCATGCGGCGAGGGCGAGCGGGCTTCCCGCCAGGAGGTCGTAGTAGTCGCAGGATATCTTGGACGTATCGACCCCGACCTCGCCGTAGCGGCGCACGAGCGCATCGCCGAAGCCGTGCGCCTCGAGCGTGGAGCGGAGGTCCGCGACGAGCGTGCGCAGGTACGATCCGCTCACCGTGCCGTTCCGGTCGTCGCCCCACAGCACCGCCTCGACGATGCGCAGGCTCACGACCGCCCCGCGGCGGTCGACGAGGTAGGCGAGGAGCTCCTTGGTCTTGGAGCGCCCGAAGTCGAGGGGCGTGCCTCGGTCGAACGCCTCGAAGTCGCCGAAGCAGCGCACGACGAGCTTGTCGCCGCCCTGGGGGAGCGGCGTGTGGCGCAGGTCGTCGAGCTCGCGGCGGACCTTCTCGGCTGTGATGGGCTTCATGAGGTAGCCGGAGCTGTGCAGCGCGAAGGCATCGGCCATGTACTCGCCGAAGCCGGTGGCGAAGACCACGTTGAGGAGCGGATGGGCCGCCTTGAGCTCGCGCGCGAGCTGGATGCCGTTCTTGCCCGGCAGGTCGATGTCGACGAACGCCACATCGTACGACGCGAGGTCGGGGAGGGCGAGCACCTCCTCGGCGCTCGCGCACGCGGTGATCTGGGCTTCCGGCGCGGCCTCCTGGATGGCGCGCATGAGGGCGCGGCGCGGCACGGGCTTATCGTCGACGGCTATGGCCCTCATTCTGCATCCTCCTTGGGTATGCGCATGACGGCGACGGTGCCCTTGCCCGGGGTGCTCGTGATCTCGAGGGTCCCGTTGCACATGGCTGCGAGGCGCAGGCGCGTGTTCTCGATGCCGACCCCGTCTGCGGCGGCCAACGCCTGCGTGTCGAAGCCCACCCCGTCGTCCTCGACGCTGGCGAGCCAGCAGTCGCGCGCCTCGCGGGTGCGCACGACCACCTTGCCGCCTTCGGGCTTTCCGCCGACGCCGTGCTTCACGGCGTTCTCGGCGAGCGTCTGGAGCGAGAGCGCGGGCACGGTGAAGTTCGTCGCCTGGTCGTCGATCTCCCACACGAGGAGGTCCTCCATGGAGAGCTGCTCGAGGCTGAGGTAGGTGCGCACGTGCTCGAGCTCGGTCTCGACGGGAACGGGCTTGGACGCGGAGAGCGATGCGAGATTGCGGCGCAGGTAGGTCGAGAAGCGGTCGACCGCCTCCTGCGCCGTGGCGGGATCCTCGGCGATGAGGTAGTAGATGCTGTCGAGGGTGTTGAACAGGAAGTGGGGCTGGATCTGCGAGACCATCGCCTTGATGCGGCTGTCGGAGATCTCGATGCGGGAGCGTGCGAGCTCCTCGGTGCGCTCGGCGAGCGTGCGGGCGGAGTTCGCCTGGGTCTCGAGCATGAGGACGACGGTGCTGAGGACGCCGAAGATGATGACGAAGTTGAGGCCGTAGACGAGCAGCTGCACGCCCATGGCGATGAGCGGGCCGATCGCGTAGAACAGGAAGCAGGCGAGCTCGGAGCGTCTCAGATGCCTGCGCTCGGCGATGATGAGGACGATGTCGGTGATGCAGACCGCGAGCACGTAGGCGTAGATCAGCCAGTAGGCGTCGCTCCTGCTGTAGAGGTTGGCCTCGTCGATCTGGTAGAAGACCCCGAATGCGGTGAGCACGCTCATGACGGCGGCCGCGATCAGGGCGGTGCGGGCCCACACACGGTGCGACCTGCCCCCCGCGTCCTCGATGCGGATGCAGATGAAGAGCGTGAAGGTGGCGAGCACGAAGTAGTTGCCCGTGAAGGTGGCGAGGTTGCCGGCGTGCGTGGCGAACCATGCCGCGGCTCCCGGCTGCCCGCGGTAGATGCCGGCGATGGCGTCGGCCCCGCATGCGACCATCTCCGCCGCGAACATGAGCAGCAGCAGGTTGAGCCTGCGGGAGAAGGTGCGCGAGAGCAGGACGGCCACCACGGCGCCGATAAGGCAGAACGCGACGCCCCAGAGCTCGATCGCTATGTTGATGCTGCGCACGTCGAACACGTCCGACACCTTTCCCGGCGAGGCGGATCGCCTTCTATCGTAACTGGTTTTCCCCAGGGGGAGGCAATGGGGGCGGTTCCTTTTGTCTCAGAGACAGCTGGGACGGGTCTGCGGCAAAACCCTCGGCCCTCGCGTCCATCGCTTTGTGCTAGAGTAATGCACCGCATCCGTGCAGGATGCATCTGTCGTCAAAGGTGTCCCCTTGAAAACCACCTTTAAAAAACAAGGAGTTGTCGCCCTATGCGCAAGCTTTTCTCCGACGTCCGCACCATGTCGGCAACTGTGAACCCCATCATCTTCACGCTGCTCGTTCTGTCCATCGTGGGCATGAACCTGCTTGCCAACAAGATGGTCGACACCGGCCTCGAATGGCTGCCCCTCGATGGCGGCATCCTGCTCTCGTGGCTGTGCTTCCTCTCCATGGACATCCTCACGCACTGCTACGGCCCGCGCGTCGCCACCACGGCATCGTACGCCGCCCTCGCGATGAACCTCTTCATGGCGCTCGTCTTCTTCATCGCGAGCAGGGTGCCCGGCGTGTGGGGCGAGAGCTTCGTTCCCGAGGCCGGCGCCGTCAACCTGGCCCTCGACAACACCTTCGGCGGCACCTGGTACATCATCATGGGGAGCTCGATCGCCTTCGCGCTCTCCGCGCTCGTGAACAACTTCCTCAACTGGGGCATCGGCGAGCGCGTGGAGGAGAAGGGCACCTTCGGCGTCTTCGCCCTGCGCAGCTACGTCTCGACCTTCACCGCGCAGTTCGTCGACAACCT
>CAMOLV010000098.1 GCA_946619045.1 uncultured Coriobacteriales bacterium
AAGCGCTCAGCGCACATAGCATTGCCGAGAAGGGCGCCTTCGGGCGCCCTTCTTCATGCGGCAGCAAAGGTTGACTCGTCAGAGACTCGTCAGATTACTATCAGAAATATGCCAGTTTACCTGCGGAAATACACTCTTCACAGCCCTCTTTGAACATGCTAGAGTCGTACATCACCGATCATGAGGAGATCGACGATGCTGTTCCTAGGATTCGAGAGCGCGGTCCAATATTGGCGTGCCGTTCGCGCCGGATTGGTGCCGGCGCCCGACTATGCCAGGGTGACCGTCGTCTCAAACGAGGCACACCATGCTGGCGAAGTCGTCGAATGCGTACCGACGCTACCCATCGAGGAGCAGCTCACCCCGCAGGTCCTTGTTTCGAGCGTCAACCACATCAACCACTCGGATGCGGCTCGATTCCGACTCTGCGCGGCAGAATTGCCAGGAGGATCGTTTTGCGCGCACACGTCGTACACCATGGTCGCTTCGCCCGAACTCAGTCTCCTCCAAGCTGCCAAGGACTGCGGCCCCAAAGAGATAATCACCCTGATCGAGCTTTGCTGCGAGTTCATGGGCTGCTATTCGCTGTGCGATGACGACGTCCGAGGCTTCGTAACCTGCAAACCCCTTGTCACGAAAAGCCGGATGGAGGAATACATCCGTGCGCTACCCAAGCGAACAAGGGGCGCAAAGCTTCTCCAGCGTGCCGTAGAGCTGTCTGGCGAACGATCGTGGTCGCCGCGCGAGACCGACTGCTTCCTCGCCCTTACCCTGCCGTCCGAGATGGGCGGCTTCGGACTGCCGCAACCCTTGATGAACCCCTTCGACGAAGAGGACGAAATGGGGGAGAGGGGAACCGACCGCTACATGGTCGATCTTTGCTGGGAAGACAGCAAAACGGCATTCGAATACGACGGGAAGCTGGATCATGGCACCATCGAAAAGGCGAACCAGGATAAGGAGCGAAGAAGCGCTCTGGCGTCGCGGGGCTACAAGGTCATCGTGGCGGTCAATGAATCAGTGGGCAACGAGGACGCCTATCGACGCAAGATCTCCCAGGTGCTCGGTGCAATGGAGCTGCAGATGCCATCCTTCAACGATGAGGAACTGGCTGCGCAGAATGCTCTAAGGGAGAGGTTGTTCGACCCCGCGCACTACTACAAATCGTCGTATCTTAAGCCGATCAAGAAGAAAGCGGAGAGTCCTGAGGCCGAATAAGCCCTGTTGGGCGGTCTATTTAGGGCTATTCAAGTTGACTTGGTGGTCTGATAGAAAGGGGTATCAGTATCAAAGCACCAAGTCAACGGGGCGGAGGATACAGAGTCCCTGTTGACGGGATAAGAGTGAAGTTGACTTGGTGTAAGTTTTGGAATTCAACACCAAGTCAACTTTCAAATAGGGAATCTACTGCTGGAAAGAGCCGCATAACGGCAAAAGGGGTCGCTTAGCGCTGCCGACCTCGCAAATTTTGCCACCGCGCCTGCCAGCTGCTAAAATATAAAGGCTAGGCAATCGAAACTTAAACGCAGGAGACGCCTTGGCAACCCAGGAGCTCGAACAGACACGCGTGCGGCCCATGCTGCTCGACGATCAAAGCGTCGAGCAGGTTCTGCTTGGCCGCTACCGCGTGCTGACCACCGCGGGCACGGGCGGCTTCGGCAACGTCTTCACCTGCTGGGATACGCGCCTCCAGCGCCGCGTGGCCATCAAGCGCATCCCCGTCATCAACCCCCACTACCTCGAAGACAACCCGCTGGCATCCACCGCCGACGAGGTCCTCGCCGAGGCACGCACGGCCTGCCTGCTGGCCCACCCCAACATCGTCACCGTCTTCGACTTCGAGGTCGACGCCACCTACGCGTACCTCGTCATGGAGTACGTCGACGGCCTCACCGTCGCCGAGCTCCTCCAACGCGTCGAGGGCGGGACGCTCACCCACCAGGAGGTCGCGCACATCCTCTCGTCCATCGCCGACGCCCTCGCGTTCGCCCACGAGAACGGCGTGCTCCACCTCGACATCAAGCCCACCAACATCATGATCGACCGCGCCGGCACCGTGAAGCTCGCCGACTTCGGCATGGCCACGCTCGCATCCGCCGCCGGTTACGGCGGGGCGCGCGGCGGCACCGTGGGATACATGCCCCCGGAGCAGATCGAGGGCTCCCTCGTGGACGAGCGCACCGACATCTTCTCGCTCGCAGTCGTGGTCTGGCAGATGCTCACCGGAAAGAGCCCCTTCGCCGCCACCACGGCCGAAGGCTCGCTCGTCAAGATCAACCACGGCCCCAAGCCGCCGCTCTCCAAGACCGACCCGTCGCTCGCGGGCATCGCCGAGGACGCCATCTACCAGGCGCTCTCGCCCGACCCGCAGGACCGCATGGCCAGCGTCGACGACCTCGCGCGCGACGTCCTCGCCGCGCTCGGCGACGCTGAGGACGGCGCCTACTCGCTGCGCGAGCTCGTGGAGCAGTCCGCCGAGGACGAACCCGCCGACGACGTCTCCTGGGGAAACCGCCACCTGCCCTTCGACGTGCGCTTCCCCTGGGCCGAGACGGCCATCACGCGCACCCTCACGGCGATCCTGACCTTCCTCACCGTGCGCATCGCGCTCGCACCCGTCCTCGCCTTCGACGAAACGTCCACGATGACCGGCGCCCTCATCTCGGCGGCGGTCTCCGCGTTGTGGCCCCCGTCGGGCTCGGTCCTCGTCGGCGCAGCCCTGGTGGCCGCCATCGCGACCACCAACGCCACCAACATGTCGTTCCCGCTCGCGGCGATCGTCGGCCTCGTGCTCGCGGTCTGGTGGATCGCCGCAGGTCGCCTCGACCACCTCGGCTCCGCAGCGCTGCTGCTTCCCGTCGCAACCTCGTTCCCCATCGCGGGCATCGCTCCCGCGATCTACGCGCTCGAGCCCGTCCCCGCGCTCGCCACGGGCATGGCGGGCTACCTCCTGGGAAGGTTCTTCCCGCTGGCCGTCGACGCGGGCTTCGCCGCGACGCCGCTCGTCGCCTCCGCCACCGAGCTGCTCGCGCAGCCGCAGGTCTGGGTCGTTGCGCTGTCGTGCGGCCTCGCCGCGCTCGTGGGCTCGGCCGTCGTGGGGCGGGGGAGCGTCGCCGCCGGAATCGCGGCCCAGATCATAGGATGTGCAATCGTCGTAGCAGGCATTGTTTACGCTGCTCGCATGGAGAATGGCGGGATGTGGGCAGCTCCGGACGCCCCCACCATCGTATGCGCGGTATCATTAACAATCTGTATGTGTGTTGCAACAGCGCTGAGGGGTCCGCTCCAGTGGGACCAGGAAGGCGATGAGCTATGAGCTTCTTCTCAGACTTCGAGAACCGCATCGCGGCTCTCTTCGATACAGCACCGCAGGGATACGTCGAGCCCTTCTCCTTCAAGAAGCTCGCCAAGCGCGCAGCCAAGGAGATGGAGGCCGAGACCTACGAGATCGACGGCATCGACACCGCGCCGGCGCTCTACACCGTGCTCGTCTCGTCCGCCGACGATGCCCTGATGCGCCCGCTGTACGCCTCGATCACCGACGAGCTCGCCACCTTCGTCGCCACCCAGGCCAACAAGAAGGGCTACGTCTTCGTGGGCAGGCCGCTCGTGCGCTTCATGGTCGACCCGTCGCTCAAGTCGGGCCGCTTCGCGGTCTTCGCCGAGAACATCGACGGCTCCACGCTCAACCGCCTGCGCAAGGAGGAGAAGGAATTCCTCGCGGGCAACGCCGGCGTTGGCGGCGCGGCCGCGCAGTCCGGCGTGATCGCCGCACCGATGCCCGAGCCCTCGGCGCCGAACCTCATCCCGCTCGACAACCTCTATCCCGACGACGGCCTCGATGTGATCGCCGACGTCGACGACCTCCAGCCCATCTCGCCGTTCGACCTCGCGTCCACGCCCGAGATCCCGCAGACCCAGCGCCGCGCCGAGCCCGCCGCGCCCGTCGCCCCCGTCGGCAGGCACGCCGCCCATATCGCCGCCGTGCCCGTCATCGACGTGCCCGAGCCCGCCCCCGCACCCGCGCCGGCCGCCCTGCTCGTCGACCGCCAGACCGGCCGCACCTACAAGGTCGCCGCGCCCGCATCCGTCATCGGCCGCGAGCGCGCCACCGCCGACGTGGTGCTCACCGACCCCAACATCTCGCGCCGCCACGCCGAGCTCAAGCTCGACGGCGACGACTGGCACATCATCGACCTCCGCTCCACCAACGGCACCTTCGTGAACGACGTCGAGGTGGACGAGTGCATCGTCCGCAACGGCGACCTTATCACCGTCGGCCTCACCAACCTCGAGTTCAGGGAGAGCTAGCATGATCGACCTCGTCCTGTTCGCAGGGCGCGTGATCCTCGTCGTCCTGATGTATGTGTTCCTCTACGCCGCCATGCACACGGGCATCGGCCTCGTGCGCGGCCAGCGCAAGGACGCCGCCATCTGGTCGGTCGACGTCGAGAAGGGCATGCAGTCGCTGCGCGGCCTGCATGTCGACATCCTCGGCCCCGTCGTCGTGGGCCGCTCGCCGTCCTCCGACATCGTCGTCGACGAGCCCTACGTCTCCGCAACGCACGCGCGCTTCTCCCTCCAGGGCCCCGCGCTCGTGCTCGAGGATCTCAACTCGCTCAACGGCACGCTCGTCAACGGGCACGCCATCGAGCAGGCCGTCACCCTCAGGGACGGTGATGAGGTCCAGATTGGCGACACGATCATGCGGGTAGGACGCCGATGAGCGACGACCAGATCACAGAGCCGATCGAACCCGTCGAGGCACCCGGCCGCGTGGCCGTGCCCGTCGAGAACCGCGTCGGCGCCGACACGGTCTCCGGCTCCAACCACTTCATCTCGTGGGGCTGCCGCTCCGACGTGGGCCTGGTCCGCGGCCATAACGAGGACTCCTTCCTCGTGCGCACACCGCTGTTCGTGGTGAGCGACGGCATGGGCGGCCACGCCGCCGGCGAGGTCGCGAGCGCCATCGCCGTCGAGACCATCGGCAACATGGCCCCCGCGGAGCCCGACGACATCATGCTCGGCGCCGCCATCGAGGAGGCCAACCGCGCCGTCATCAAGGGCGCGGAGGAGGGTCGCGGCAAGCCCGGCATGGGCTGCACCGCCACCGCCGTGCTCATCAAGGGCGACCGCATGGCCGTCGCGCACGTGGGCGACTCGCGCGCCTACCTGCTCCACGAGGGCAAGCTCGTGCGCGTCACGCACGACCACTCCTTCGTCGAGGAGCTCGTCGACGCCGGCCAGATCACCGAGGACGAGGCGCGCGTGCACCCGTCGCGCTCGGTCATCACGCGCGCGCTGGGCTCCGACCCGGGCATGTACGCCGACCACTTCACGCTCGACGTGCACAACGGCGACCGCGTCATCCTCTGCTCCGACGGCCTCTCGTCGATGATCGACGACAGCGAGATCGAGCTGCTCGCCGTCTCGAGCGCCACCCCGCAGGCCGCTGCCGACAAGCTCGTCTCCGCCGCCCTCACCGCGGGCGGCTCCGATAACGTCACGGTGCTCGTGATCGACATCAACAACGACGGCATCGCCGAGGCGGCCCGCAAGCGCCTCCTCCAGCGCGTCGGCCTCTTCACCGCCGGCGTCCTCGTGGCGCTGCTCGCCGTGGCGGCCCTGTTCGTGGCCTTCATCAGGAACGAGTGGTACCTCGCGCCCGACGGCGATACCGTGGGCATCTACCAGGGCATCAACGCCGACATCGCCGGCTTCCCGCTCTCCGAGCTCGTCGAGACCAGCACGGTCCAGGTCAAGGACCTGCCCGACTCGCTGCAGTCGCAGCTCCAGCGCGGCATCCAGGTGGC
>CAMOLV010000099.1 GCA_946619045.1 uncultured Coriobacteriales bacterium
GTGAGCACGGTGATGATGTTGTTCTGCTTGATGTCGAGGCGCGTCTTCTGCGCGTCGAGCACCTGGATGGTGAAGTCGCTGAGCGCGCGGCTCGTGTCGCGCAGGCGCATGATGCGGTTGCCGAAGACGCGGAAGTAGCGGAGGCTGTCCTCGGTGAAGAAGCCGTTCTCGTTCTCCTCGAGCACCTCGGCGAGGTCGAGGAGCTGCTCGTAGTGCACACGCAGGGCGCGGATGTCGCGGCGGATCTGCGTGACATCCTCCATGTGGGCCTCCTCGACGCCGTCGATGGCCTCGTCCTCGATGGTCACGAGCCGTTGCTCGTAGCCCTCGAGGAGGCGCTGGTCGCCCGAGACGATGCCGTCGAGCGCATCGTAGAGGAACCGCCCGAGGCTGGGGTCGTGCCACCGCTTGGAGAGGGCGATGCGCGCGAGCATGGGCGCCACCACGCCGTCGCCGTCGATGAAGATGATGCCGCGTTCGTCGAGTGCGAAGGTGAATTGGGCGTCGGGGCCGGAGGGGTCGCGGCGCTTGGGGATCGAGAAGGTCCCGGTGATGGAGTCGTAGTTGACCGTCGCCTTGGTGGCGAGATAGTCCTGTTCCTCGGGGTCGAAGTCGATGCCCAGATCGAAGGAGTCGCGCATCTTGAACCATTCGCCCTCGTTGAGGTGGATCACGTACGGTCGGGCGCCTTTGCGGATCTCCTCGAGTTCGCAGGGAAGCAGCATCTCCTTGATCAAGTAGCAGTGCATGGCCCCTCCCGTCATCCGGTCCGAACTTGGTTGCAATTCTACTACGAGGAGGGGGTGCTATCGCGTCTGCATGCAGCGGAGAAGTGTAACCAGCTGAAGTACAGGCTGCACGCGTGCGCTTCCATACCGTAGAATCGACCTAACCACGACGCGAGGAGGAGCCATGTCCACGATCAGCGAGGTCGCAGCCCAGATGAAGCTCGAGAGCCCTCTTATGGCGGCGACGCCTGTCGAGGTGCGCAACGACGCCCTCGCGCGTATCCGCGAGGCGCTGCTCGCCAACCAGGACGATATCTTCGCGGCAAATGCGGCCGATCTTGCGGCGGCGGAGGAGGCCGGCGTGGCCGCTCCCGTGGTCAAGCGCCTGCGCTTCGACGACCATAAGCTCGCCGACGTGTGCGCGGGCATCACCGACCTGATCGGGCTTCCCGACCCCGTGGGCAAGACGCTGCTCGCCCGCGAGCTCGACGAGGGCCTGGTCATGAAGCGCGAGAGCTGCCCCATCGGCGTGATCGGCGTCATCTTCGAGGCGCGTCCCGACGCGCTGGTGCAGATCTCGACGCTCTGCCTCAAGAGCGGCAACTGCGCCATCCTCAAGGGCGGCTCCGAGACGGCCAACACCAACCGCGTGCTGTTCCGCGTGATCCACGAGGCGGCCGTGGCCGCCGGCCTTCCGCAGGGCTGCCTGCATCAGGTCGAGGCGCGTGCCGAGATCGCGGAGCTTCTCGCCTGCGACCAGAGCGTCGACCTGCTCATCCCGCGCGGATCGAACGCCTTCGTGCGCTACATCATGGACAACACGCGCATCCCGGTGATGGGCCATGCCGACGGCATCTGCCACGTGTATGTGGACCGCGATGCCGACGCTGGGAAGGCCGCCCGCATCGTGGTGGATGCCAAGACCCAGTACGTCTCGGTGTGCAATGCCGCCGAGACCCTGCTCATCGACCGCGCATGCGCGCCCGAGCTGGTGAAGGCGCTCGTGGAGGCCCTGCAGGAGAAGGGCGTCGAGGTGCGCGGCACCGACGAGGTCCAGGCGATCGTCGCCTGCGAGCCCGCGACCGACGAGGATTGGGATACCGAATACCTGGCGCTCACCATCTCGGTCAAGCTGGTCGACGGCGTGGACGAGGCTATCGACCATATCAACCGCCATGGCAGCCATCACACCGACGCCATCGTCACCGAGAACGACGCCACCGCCGCCCGCTTCATGCAGCTCGTGGACTCCGCCAACGTGTACCAGAACTGCTCGACGCGCTTCGCCGACGGCTTCCGCTACGGCTTCGGCGCCGAGGTGGGTATCTCGACGAGCAAGCTGCATGCGCGCGGACCGGTCGGGCTTGACGGCCTGGTGACCTACAAGTACAAGATCGTGGGCGACGGGCATATCGTCGCCGACTACGCCAGCGGTGTCCGCAGCTTCCACTTCCGCGACCTGTAAGCAGAGCCGAGGGAATCTGGGCCGAGAGGACCGTCCCCCTGTTGCAGAGATGCAACGAGAGGACCGTCCCCCTGTGTTGCAGAGATTACCTGGGGAAGAGGACCGTGAAGCGGGTGCCCACGCCCTCGCGGGAGATGACGTCGATGGTGCCGTTGTGCGCGTCGACGATCCACTTGGCGATCGAGAGGCCGAGGCCGCTGCCCTCGTTGGTCTCGTTGCGGGCCTCGTCCGAGCGGTAGAAGCGCTCGAAGGCGTGCGCGGCGTCCTTCTGCGACATGCCGATGCCCTCGTCCTGAACGGAATAGCCCACGCGGCCGCCCTGCTCGACCACCGAGAGCGTGATCGGCGTGCCGTCCGGCGAGTACTTCTCGGCGTTCTGCACGATGATGCGCATGCTCTGCTTGACCATGGCGAGGTCGCCGATGATCTGGTAGCGCGGGTCGGCCGCCTGCTCGTCGGTGATGCTGCAGCGGTAGACGTGGGACTCGTCGATCATGAGCGACTCCTCCCACACCTCGCGCACCACGTTCGCGAGGTTGATCTGCGTGCGCTGCAGGGTGTTGCGCCCGGAGTCGCCGCGCGCGAGGAACAGCAGCTGCTCCACGAGCTCCTGCATGTGGTCGCTCTCGAGCTTGAGGGCCTCGATGGACTCGTCGAGCACCTTCTCGTCGGTCTTGCCCCAGCGGTCGAGCATGTTGACGTAGCCCTGGATCACGGCGATGGGCGTGCGCAGCTCGTGGCTCGCGTCGTTGACGAAGCGCATCTGCTGCAGCTTGGCCTCCTGCATCTGGCGCAGCAGGTTGTTGAGCGCCACCTCGATGGAGCGCAGGTCCTTATCGCCCGTGGTGACGGTG
This sequence comes from uncultured Coriobacteriales bacterium, assembly GCA_946619045.1. GTDB lineage: Bacteria > Actinomycetota > Coriobacteriia > Coriobacteriales > Atopobiaceae > RUG721. Next base: position 3,048 of record CAMOLV010000099.1, read on the forward strand.
GGGGAGTCCACGCTGGCCTGCGAGATTGCCTGCTCGAGCGTGGCCATCTTGTCGGCGCTTGCGGCCATGGGGTCGCTCACGCCAGCCTGCGCGAGCGTGTCGGCCATGATGGCGAGGTCGTTCAGGGGCTGGAGCTTGCGGCGCACGCGGCGCGTCTCGGAGAAGACCCCGAGCAGGTCGATGAGCTCCCATAGCGCGACGAACGCGGCGACGGGCAGGAACGGCTCCGCAAAGGCGGCGAACTCTCCGAAATCGGTGCCCGCCGTGGCGATGAACCCGTCGACGCTGGGATGGGCGAGGCCTGCCACGTGCCAGCAGCTATAGCAGCCCAGCACCACCAGAGCATCGAGGAAGATCCAGTTGAGCAGGCGCCTCCACCAGTAGCTCCAGCTGATGGAGCGGGCGATGGACGAGACGCGCCTGCCGTTCTCGCGGGCGCTGCTAGTCTCGGATGACATAGCCCACTCCTCGCACGGTGGTGATCAGCTTGATGTTGAAGCGGTCGTCGATCTTGGAGCGCAGCTGGCGGATGTACACGTCGATGACGTTGCTCTCGCCGATGTAGTCGTAGCCCAGCGCTGCGCTTGCGAGCGCCTCGCGCGTCTGCACGATGTCCTGGTGCTCCATGAGCTGGCGCAGGATCTCGAACTCGCGGTTGGTGAGCTCGACGGGTACGCCGTTCACGGTGACCTCGTGGCGATCGGTGTCGATGGTGACGCCCTGGATCGTGACGGAATTGGTGACCGGCATGGCGACCGCTGCGCCCGACGGCACCGCATGGCGCTTGAGGGTCACGCGGATGCGCGCGAGCAGCTCCTCGATGGCGAAGGGCTTGGTGATGTAGTCGTCCGCACCCGCATCGAGGCCCGCCACCTTGTCCATGACGGCATCGCGCGCGGTGAGCAGGATCACCGGGGTGTTCTTCTCGCGGCGCAGGCGCCTGAGCACCTCCATGCCGTTGAGCTGCGGAAGCAGGATGTCAAGCAGGACGAGGTCGTAGTCATGGGAGAGGGCCAGCTCGAGGCCGGCCCTTCCGTCTGCCGCCTTGTCGATCTCATATCCCTCGTGGGAGAGCTCGAGTTCGACGAAGCGGGCGATCTTCTCCTCGTCCTCTACGATGAGGATGCGTGCCATGCTAGTTTTCCTTCTTCTCTTCCGAATCGCCCATCACGTCTTCCTTGATGGAATCCGCGACCTCGCCGGCCTTGTCCATCATCTGGTTGATGTCGACCGTCACGCGGGAGACGCCCTCGATGTGGTAGCGCAGACCGAAGAACAGGCCGATGATGAGCAGCCAGAGGGTGGCACCCCACAGGAAGATGCCGAGGATGACGATCAGGAGCGGCAGCGCGATGACGCGGTCGCCGTCGTGCTCGGCCACGAACGTGGTGTCGACGCTCTTCTTGAGCAGGCGCTTGACCTCGTCGAAGACCTTGGTGAAGTACTCGCCGACCTTGCTCTTCTTGGAGGACTGCTGGTAGGCGGTCTGAGCCTGCATCATCTCGGGGGAGACGGGACCGGGCTCTGCGGAGGCGGTGGTGGTGTAGCTTGCCGTCTGCGCGGTGGCCTTGCCCAGGCGCTCGAGCCAGATGATCGCGTCGAGCACGTCGTCGTTGCTGGCCTCGAGGGCAACCTTCGCGTCGTCGTAGGAGACGCCCGTCTTCTCGCGGATGAGTTCGACCTTCTCAAGCTTATCCATGATCTTGTCCTTTCCTTGGCGGGGCTCCCTGCCCCCTTGCTTGCCTGACAAGTACATGGTGCCCGCCCAAGATGAGCCGATTATACGGCGAAGATTAAGGAAAGATGAAGGCTTGATGTGAGACGGCTGGGTTGAACAAAGCGGCAGGGCATTTGTTCAACTGGGGTGCGTTGAACAAATGCCCTGCCGCTTTGTTCAACCCAGCCGTCACGGTCATGGGCGTTCTCGCGGGTCCGATGATCATGGAAACGTACTCACGGGGTTTCGGCGGAGAGGTCAACATAGAGCTTTTCTGCGATAATGGACGGGTCCAACCTATCGAAAGGCCCATCCATGGCATCGAAGCACGAACCGTCCGCCATCGAGGTGCGTGGCGCACGCGTCCACAACCTCAAGAACATCGATATCGATATCCCGCTCCATGAGCTCGTGGGCATCGCGGGCGTGTCGGGCTCGGGCAAGTCGAGCCTTGCGCTGGGCGTGCTCTACGCCGAGGGCAGCCGCCGCTACCTGGAGGCGCTCTCCACCTATATGCGCCGCCGCCTCTCCCAAGACGCGCGTGCCGATGTGGACGAGGTGCTCTACGTGCCCGCTGCGCTGGCGTTGCGCCAGAGACCCGGCATCCCCGACGTACGCTCCACCTTCGGTACCATGACCGAGCTCCTGAACCACCTGCGCCTGCTCTACAGCCGCGTGGGAAGCCATGTGTGCCCCAACGGCCACCACGTGCCGCCGAGCATGGACGTGGCGCTCGAGCGCGAGACGGTCTGCCCCGTGTGCGGCGAGCACTTCTACGGTCCCGGCGCCGAGGAGCTTGCCTTCAACAGCGAGGGCGCCTGCCCCACCTGCCAGGGCACGGGCATGGTGCGCACGGTGGACGAGTCCACGCTCGTGCCCGACGAGTCCAAGACCATCGACGAGGGCGCCGTGGTGGTGTGGGGCAGCCTCATGTGGGACCT
>CAMOLV010000100.1 GCA_946619045.1 uncultured Coriobacteriales bacterium
TACTGCATGGCGGTCTTGTGATCGGGCAGCGGGGCCTCGATCTTCTGCTTGCCGTCGGTTGCGATGGACTCATAGCCCACGAACGAGCCGTCGATGCCGATGCGCTCGCAGTTGCCCTTGGCGTACACCTCGCGGGTGTCGACGTCGAGCAGCTGGAACTTGAGCGAGGATGAGCCTGCGTTGATAACCAGAACGTTCATGGGACTCCTTTATCTTCGGAAGGATTGCTAGCCTTCTAATGATACCGCTTTACTCTTTGGCCATTCAGCCCAAGATTCATGCTCACGCTTTGGCGATAAGCCCCTCGCCGAGGGATGCGCCGCCGAGCACGTGCATGTGCAGGTGCATGACCGTCTGGCCGCCGTCCGCACCGGTGTTCATGATGCAGCGGAACCCGGTCTTGTCGATCCCGGTCTTGGCAGCGACGGCCTCGACGGCCTTGGCCATGGAGGCGAGCACCTCGGCAGGCACGCCGTCGATGATGTTGGCGTAATGGTTCTTGGGGACGACGAGCACGTGGACCGGAGCCTGGGGATGGAGGTCGTCGAACGCCACGACGTTCTCGTCCTCGTAGTGGAACTCGGTGCCGAACGCGCCGCTCGCGATCTTGCAGAAGATGCAGTCTTCCATTGCAGTGCCTTTCTACTCTGCCTTCGTATCGGGTGCCGGGGTGCCGTCGTCGAGGAGCTTGCGCACCTGCTGCTCGGCGTTGGCGATGCGCTCCCTCAAGCTCTTGAGGAGCTCGACGCCGCGCTCGTAGGTCTTCAGGGATTGCTCGAGCTCCAAATCGCCGTTCTCGAGCGCGCGCACGATCTGCTCGAGCTCGACGGACGCCTCCTTGAAGCTCATCTCCTCGATTGCACGGTATTCCTTGTCGCTCATGAGTCGATTCTCCCCTCTTGGGTTTCGATGACCTGGGTGCGGATGCCGCCGTCGACGAGCTGGATGGTGAGCGCGTCGCCTGCAGCGGCGTGTTGTATGGATGTGACGACATGGCCGTCGTCGGAACGCACGATTGCATAGCCGCGCCCGAGGACCGAGAGCGGCGAGAGCGCGGTGAGCGAGGCTCCGAGGCGCTCGATGCGCGCCGAGGGAACCGTGCAGATGCGGCGGGCGGCGCTATCGAGGCGCACCGACATATGGTCCAGCTCCCGCGCGTGGCGGTCGATGAGGTGCCCGGGTGCGGAGAAGAGCCGCTCCTCGGTGAGGTCGAGCTCGTGGCTCCGCTCCTCGATCAGGGCGAAGGGGCTCGCGAGGCACGGCCGCGACCCGAGCGATTCGACGCGCTGCGCCAGTTCGGAGACGCATGCGGCGAGCGCGCGCTTCAGACGCCTGCCGCGCGTGGCGTTGACATCGATGAGCTCGCCGATGGCGGGTGCGACCTGCTCGGCCGCGGCTGTGGGCGTCGAGGCTCGAAGGTCGCAGACCATATCGGCGATGGTGGTGTCGGGCTCGTGGCCGATGCCGGTGACGATCGGGACGGGGCAGGCGGCGATGGCGCGTGCGACCTGCTCGTCGTTGAAGCACATGAGCTCCTCGAGCGATCCTCCGCCGCGGACGAGCAGGATAGCATCGGGTTTGGCCTTCGCGGCGATGGAGAGAGCGCGCACGATCGTGGCAGGGGCCGTGGGGCCCTGCACCGCGCACTCGACGGTATCGATGGCGACGAGGGGGTTGCGGCGGGCAAGCGTCTGCTCGACGTCGTGCAGGACCTTGCCCGAATAGGATGTGCAGACCACGATGCGCTCGCAGAACTTGGGGATGGGGCGCTTGCGCGCCGGGTCCATGAGCCCCTCGGCCTGAAGCCTCTTCGCGAGCAGGGCAACCTGCTGGCGCAGCTGCCCCTCTCCCGCCAGCTCGGCATGCGAGATGACGAACGACATCCTCCCCGAGCCCTTGTAGACATCGAAGGTGCCGTACATGATGAGCTCCTGCCCGTCTTCGAGTGCGAAGCCGAGCCGCTCGTAGGTTGAGCGCCAGATGATGGCGGCGAGCGTCGCCTCCTCATCCTTGATCTCGAAGTAGCAGTGCCCGCCGCGGGCCTGCCCGCGGAACCCGCTCACCTCGCCGATGACGCACAGCGTTCCCGTGCGCCTGAGCGTGGATTTGGCGAGGTCCGAAGCCTCGGATACCGAGATGGGATGATGTTCGGGCTCGACAGCCATTAGCGCCTGCTGCGGGTGCGGCTCATGAGATACAGGAGCTGGATCACCGAGGTGAGCGCTGCGGCGACGTACGTGAGCGCGGCGGCCGTGAGGACCTCGCGCGCGCCCTGCTGGTCGATCGCCTGGCCCTGCGACTGGAGGAACTCGACGGCGCGATGCGATGCATCGAGCTCGACGGGCAGCGTCACCAGCTGGAACAGCACGGAGGCGCCGAAGAGGATGAGGGCGATCTGGATAAGGCCCGTCATCTGCAGCAGGATGCCCGCGAGGAACACGAGCGACCATGTGCTCTGCGTGAGGTTCACGACGGGCACGAGCGCGGTGCGGATCTGCACGGGAGAATAGCCCTGGGCATGCTGTATGGCATGGCCCGCTTCGTGGCAGGCCACCGCGACGGATGCGACGGACCCGCCGAAGCAGTTGTCCTGCGATAGATGCAGCGTGTTATCGCGCGGATCGTAGTGATCGGTGAGCGTGCCGTCGATGCGCGCGAAGCCCACGCCGTCGACGCCCGCGCTGCGCAGCATGCGCTTGGCCACATCGGCGCCCGTCCCATCGAACGAGGCATCGACCGTCGACCACTTGGCGTACATGCGCTGGATATAGGACTGCGTGAGCGCTCCGAGCGCCGTGGCCAGAAGCGCGATGAGCATATAGCCCATGTCGTATCCCATGTAGTAGTACATCGAACCGCCTTCCGTGCAGAGGACGCCCCGCCGGGCAGGCGGGACCTTGTCCTCTGGTATACCCGTTACAGCAACTCTATTGTACTTCCTTTCACGGTGAGTCCGATCTCGCCGGAGAGGAGCCGCTCGAGGTATCGGCCGGCGACCTCGTACCGCCATGAGGTCGCGAGCCGCGAGGTCTCCTTGGACTGGATGAACTCGAGGAGGTCGTCGCGGGTCGCGATGACCTGGACGGCGATGCCGGTGCGAGCGGATATGACGCGCAGCAGGGCATACATCAAATCGATGATGCTCTCCTGCTCCTGCGTGGGACGGTCGTGGTGCTCGAGGCGCGGGAGCTCGTCGAGCGGGAGCGCGAGCGCCTTCTCGACGGCAGCGCAGATGGCGGCGGCATCGCGCGAGCCCAGCTGCTCGGTCTGGCGGATGCGGCGGAGCGCCTGCTCGCCGGTGGGGACGCGCTTGCAGATCTCGAGGCAGACCTCGTCGGAGAGGATGCGCTTGCGCGGGACGTCGCGGCGGGCGGCGAGCTGCTCGCGCCAGGCGCAGACCTCGCGGGCAACGCCGAGCTGGCGCCGCGTGAGGGAGGTCACGCGCTTCATGCGCAGGAACGCGGCTCGCGGCTCGCGCAGCGTCGCGATGTCGTCGGAGAGATGCTCCATCTCGGGAAGCACCCAGGAAAGGCGGTCCTTGGCCACGAGCTCGGCGATCATGGCGTCGTAGATGCGGGGAAGATAGCGCACGTCGTCCTCGGCATAGGCGAGCTGCTGCTCGTCGAGCGGGCGGAGCGACCAGTCGGTCAGAGACTCGGCCTTGGGAAGGTGCACGTGCTCGTACGCCTCGACGAGGGTGCCGTAGCTCACCTGCTGGCGCAGCCCGAGGAACGCGGCCGCAACCTGCGTATCGAAGAGCGGGGCGCACCGGCATCCCATGGCATGCGAGATGACCTCGAGGTCCTGGGAGCAGGCATGGAAGATCTTGGTGATGCGCTCGTCCTCGAACAGCGCGCAGATGGGAGACAGATCCTGGATGGCGAACGGGTCGATCGCCGCCGTCTCATCATGGGTGCCGAGCTGGATGAGGCAGAGCTTGGGATAGTAGCTCTTCTCGCGAAGGAACTCGGTGTCGACGGCAAGCACATGCGAGGAGGCGGCACGCTCGCAGAAGGCGCGGAGCGTCTGCCCGTCTTGTATATACAACCTGAACTCTCCAATGACCGACCCTACGTTTAGCGATACCATCTTAAAGGTATTCGCCTTCCGTTTCTATGGGGATGAACCATGCGCTGCCTTATCATCCATAATCCAAAGTCCGGCTTCGGCTCGGACTCCATCTACGAGTTCGAGCGCATGCTCATCGGCCCGGGCGACGAATGCTGCATGCGCCTGCTCCGCGATGACGAGGCTCCGGACAAAGCGCTCGCCGACGCCGAGGAATTCGACGTCTGCGTGCTCTCGGGCGGAGACGGCACGGTCTCGAACATGCTTCACTGCCTCGCCTTCCGCGATGTCACGGCATGCGTGTTCCCGTCCGGCACCGCGAACCTCCTCTATGCCAACATCGGGAACGCGTTCGAGCCCGCAGCGCTTGCCCGCGCCTGCCGCGCCGGCGTCACGGCGCAGATCGATTTGGGCGAGATCAGCTGGATCGACGGGAACGGCGTCGAGGAGACGCGCGGTTTCTCGCTCATGAGCGGCATGGGCTACGACGCGCAGCTCATGCGCGCCGCCATCCCCAACAAGAAGGCCATGGGCCAGGCGGCGTACTTCGCCGCAGTGCTCTCGGAGCCCCATACCACGCTCACCGAGTTCAAGGTGACCGTCGACGGCGAGACCTCCATGCACGAGGGAATCTCGGTGCTCATCGCCGACACCGCGACCATCCAGGGCGATGCCGAGATCGTCCCCGACTGCCGCATGGACGACGGCATGCTCGATGCGATCGTGTTCGAGACCAAGAACCTCGGCGAGCTCGCACGTCCCCTCATCGCAACGCTGCTCGACAGGTCCGGAAAGCGCATCGGACGCCCCACGATGGTGCAGCGCCGCGGCGCGCAGATCGAGGTCGAGTCGAAGCATCCGCTCCCCCTCGAGGTGGACGGCGATGCCGTGGAGGGGACCGTCACCGGGTTCAAGGCGCGCATCCTGAAGGGCGCCATCCGCATCATCGTGGATCAGACTAGCCCCTACTACCCCGCCAGCGACACGCAGTAGCCCAGAAGGGCATACACGCACATCCCCGCCAGAGCAGACCATACGAGCGACCTGCTCCGCTTCGCGATGGGAACGACGGCGAGGGCGGACACGATGGGGACCAGCCCGAGGAGCGGCGACGCGTCCCATAGATCCGGATCGAGGATATCGTTGGCGACCAGGGCGGCGAACAGCACCGATAACCGCCTGCGCACCTTAGCGAAGAACGGCGAGAAGGCCGCGGAGTAGAGCATCTGGCGCGACGATACGAGGCCTATCGAGAGCGCGATCGAGGCGATGGGAGCGCCTGCGAGCAGCATGGTCGACAGCATGAACTGCCCCGCTCCAGAGTAGAACGTGCCCGAGATGAGGAAGGCGCCGAGCGGCCCGATCCCCACCTCGCGCTCCATGACGCCGCAGGGGATGCCGATGGCGATATAGCCCAGCATGACGGGCAGGGCGGCCTTCAAAGACACCTGTATGTCGTTACGCGTATCCACGGGATTGGATTCTAGACTTGCGATACGATTAAGGGCGGTAATTTCAACAGCCTGACATATTGATGGAGAGCCATGTTCTCGTTCGACAGCACCGTACGATTCAGCGAATGCGACGAGTCGAGCACGCTCACGCTCGTCTCGCTCATCAACTACCTGCAGGA
>CAMOLV010000101.1 GCA_946619045.1 uncultured Coriobacteriales bacterium
GCTTCGGCGATCCCGAGACGCAGGTCGTGCTGCCGCGCATGCACGCCGACCTCGTGGAGGTCATGCTCGCGTGCGATACCGGCACGCTGAGCGCCGACATGATCGGCTGGGATGACGACTGGGCCGTGGCCGTGGTGCTCGCGAGCGCGGGCTATCCCGGCAGCTACGAGAAGGGCAAGGTCATCACCGGCATCGAGGACGCCGAGGCGCTCGACGGCATCACCGTCTACCACGCCGGCACCGCGCTGCGCGAGGATGGCACGCTCGTGACCTCCGGCGGCCGCGTGCTCGCCGTGACGGCCGTCGCGCCCACGTTCGAGGCTGCGCGCGAGCTGGCCTACAAGGGCGCCGAGCTGATCCAGTTCGACGGCAAGTTCTTCCGCACCGACATCGGCATGAAGGCGATCATCGGCCGCGAGAACCTCTAGGACAGGGCGTCATCTAAGGGGAGAGTGTCATGGGCAAGTCCGAACCGCAGGAGATCAAGCCGCTCGAGGCCGACGCGATCGTCGAGGCCGATGCGTATACCGCACCGTCGCTGGACGACCTGCGCGATGCCGCGCACGGCATGCAGGATTCCATGAAGGCGTTCGTCATGGATGAGGGCGAGGGCACGGTCGGCGCGCCGGTTGCGCGCGACCTGGTGCTGGGCGAGGAAGATCCGCGCGATGCGGAGCTCGCCGAGATCATCACGGGCGAGGAGACCCTGTTCACGGGGCTTATCTTCGACGTCAACCGCATCCACGTGAAGCTGCCCAACGGACACGAATCTGCCCGCGATGTGACGCGCCACTCCGGCGCGGTGGGCATCGTGGCGCTGACCGACGACGGGCGCATCTGCCTGGTGCGCCAGTTCCGCACGGCGCTCGGCCGCGTGACGGTCGAGATTCCCGCGGGCAAGCTCGACCCGGGCGAGGACCCGCTCGACTGCGCGAAGCGCGAGCTCAACGAGGAGACCGGCATGGTGGCCGACCGCATGGCGTATCTCACGACCATCGCCACGACGCCGGGCTTCACCGACGAGCTGATCCATCTGTATATGGCGACGGGCCTGCACTTCGGGCCCGCGCATCCCGACGAGGACGAGTTCCTGAACGTCGATCTGGTGCCGCTGGACGAGCTGATCGACGCGGTGCTCGACGGGCGTATCGAGGATTCCAAGACGGTCTGCGGCGCGCTTATCTGCGACGCCGTGGCTCACCGCCTCGAACCCTGACAGTGGGGACGGTTCTCTTTGTCAGGTTTTCCTGACACCAGGGACAGGTTCGATGCGCAGGGGTGATCCCCCTGCGCATTTCTTTTTTGGCGGTTTTGCCTGTACTTTTCGCCTCGCAGCGGGTTACCCACTTCGCGAAGTGAGTATCTTCTTCGCGAAGTGGGCAGCTTTTGAGGCCCCGATTTCTACCCACTTCATGAAGTGGGTGCCTGCTTCGCGAAGTGGATCGCCGGTCCGGAGCGACCTGCCCTCACTGTCGCCCGACTCGGGATGCGGGCCAGCAGCATCTTGGTGCACAGCTCGGTGCCGATATGGCAAGTTCTGACGGTTTATGGAAGATTCTGGGTGCCGTCAAAAACGGGGTCGTGTTTCCACACCGCCTGACCTGCGCAAACGTGGGGCAGCTATTTCCCCTATGGGCTAACGGACCTCAAAATCTTCCATAAACCGCAAATATTTGCCACATCGGCGTCGAGCTGTACAGCCCCGCGCTGACGCCGGCCGCCATCCGCGGTTCCAGTCCGGCAACCTGTCCCCACTGTCAGGAAAAGCTGACAAACGGAACCGTCCCCACTGTCAGATTAAGGAAAGCGAAAGGTTGAGAGTAGGGTAGGGGAAAGAATCGCCTCCTATCGTAGTAACCGTCAAACAGCGGTCCGCGATAAAGGAGGACATCATGTGGACCAGGAAAGAGCTCAAAGATAAGGCAAAGGCCACCATCAAGCTGAACTACTGGAAGTCTGTTCTCGTCGCCCTCGTGCTCGCGCTCGTGACCGGCGGTACGGCCGCCATATCCGCCAGCAGCGGAGCCGGCGCAGGTTCGCGCACGGTGCAGAGGTACACGCTCGAGCCCGGCTCCCAGGTCGTCGTCACCGAGACCATGACCGATGAGGAGATCGACGCCTTCCTCAACGACGTCGACTACGATCTCGCCGACCCCGACATCCCCGCCGAGGAGCTTATCGAGCAGGTCGGCATCGACAACGACGACGCCCCCGCCCGCGAGCTCGACCCCGGCATCTTCATCGCAGCCGGCATCACCTTCACCGCGGTCTTCCTGGTGGCGCTCGCCATCATCATCGCGATCGACGCGTTCCTGCTCAACCCCGTGGCCGTGGGTACGCGCCGCTTCTCCATCCGCAACCTCAACACCAAGGCCGAGGCCAAGGAAGTCGCCTACGCCTTCGACAGCAGCAACTACAAGGAGATCGTCAAGACCATGATCCTGCGCGACGTCTTCACCTTCCTCTGGGGCCTGCTCTTCATCATCCCCGGCATCGTGAAGGCCTACGAGTACCGCATGATCCCCTACCTGCTCGCCGACGACCCGACCATGACCAAGGACCGCGCGTTCGCCGAGTCCCGCGCCATGATGAGCGGCAACAAGTGGCGCGCCTTCGTGCTCGACCTCTCCTTCCTGGGCTGGAACATCCTCTCGCTCCTGACGCTCGGCATCCTCGGCACCTTCTACGTGGATCCCTACAAGCTCATGACCGACGCTGCCCTCTACGAGTCCCTGCGCTACGGCACCCCGGCCCCCGAGTTCGCGGCCGCCGGCGCCTACGCCGAGCAGGTCCCCGTTCCCCCGTTCGCGGCTGAGGACGGCTTTGCCCAGGAGAACGCCGAGGCGTAGTATCTACCACAGATAACCCGCGCACGATGCGGCGGCCCCGGCTGCCGCATCGCCGTATCGAAAGGACGCGCCGTGCCGTACAGGATCCTCATCGCGGACGACGAGAAGGACATCCGCAGCGTGCTGTCGCTCTACATGGAGGATGCCGGCTTCGAGGTCGTCGAGGCCGCCGACGGCCAGGAGGCGCTCGATGCGATCGCGCGCGAGCATATCGACCTCTGCCTGCTCGACATCATGATGCCCGTGCTCGACGGCTACCAGGTGCTCAAGCGCATCCGCGAGACGAGCGACCTGCCGGTGATCGTGATCTCGGCAAAAGGCCAGGACCCCGAGAAGATCCTCGGCCTCAACCTGGGCGCCGACGACTACATGGTGAAGCCGTTCAACCCGCTCGAGGCGGTCGCGCGCGTCAACGCCACGCTGCGCCGCGCAAAGGGTGCGGCTGCGCAGGCGCCGGAGCCCGCTGCGGTGCTCCGCTGCCACGACCTCGAACTCGACCAGGATGCCTGCACGCTGACCTGCGGCGGCGTGCCCGTCGAGCTCACGCCTGTCGAGCTGCGCATCATGACGCTGCTCATGGAGCATCCCGGCCGCGTGTTCACCAAGCAGCAGATCTACGAGGCGGGCTGGGACGAGGATTACATCGCCGCCGAGAACAGCGTGATGGTGTGCCTCAGCAAGCTCCGTGCAAAACTCTCGCAAGATCCGCAGGCCTACATCAAGACCATCCGCGGCATCGGCTACAGGCTCGAGAAGTGATGCAGATGTCGGAGAAGCGCGCAAAAGGGCAGATGGGAACGGGTCTCGCGTCGGAGAAGGCCGTCAGCGACCTGATAGCGCACCTGGTCGTGCGCTTCATCCTGGTGCTGCTCGCCGTGATGGCGCTCGAGCAGCTGGTGGTGTGGGCGGAAGGCACGGTGCTGTCGCTGCCCAACGTGCTCGGCATCGCCGCGGAAGGGGAGACGGCGACGTCGTTCTTCTCGGTCGCGTGGCGGCTGCTCAGGATCCTTGCAGCTATCGGACAGGGAACGTACCTGAAGATCTACGGTGCAGCGCGCACCTCGCTCGACACGGTGGTCGTGCTCGTGATGCTGCTCATGCTCCTGCTGCCGCCGTTCCTCGGCGCGCTGGGCTTCTCGCGCCTGGTGGTGCGCAGGATCCGCGCCTTGCAGGAGCAGCGCGAGCAGGAGCTTATGCTTGCCGACCAGCAGCGCAGCCAGTTCATCACCGATATCGCGCATGACCTGCGCACCCCGCTCATGGCCATCTCTGGCATGGCGCGTGCGATAAGCGACGGCGTGGTACGCGATGATGCGACGCGTGACGAGTACATCCAAGCTATCAGCGAGAAAGCCGACAAGATGAGCGGGCTCGTCTCGTCGGTATTCGACTACACCAAGCTGGGAAGCGGGGCGTTCGCGCTGGAACGCGAGCGCATCGATCTGCCGCAGCTGCTTCTGCGGGAGGCTGCGACGGCATATACGGATATCGAGGCTGCAGGGATGACCTTCTCGGTGGAGGTGGACGAGACACCGTGTGCAGTGTTCGCCGATGCCACCCAGCTGGGCCGTGTGGTATCGAATCTGCTGATCAATGCCGTGCGACACAACAGCGCGGGTATCGAGATCGCGCTTCTGCTCGTACGCCAGGCGGGAGTCGCATACGTCATCGTGGCGGATACCGGATCGAAGATCGAGGGAGACCCCGAGGAGCTGTTCCAGCCCTTCTCGCGCGGGGATGCGGCGAGGTCGGATACCGGAGGAAGCGGTCTGGGCCTCTCCATCTGCAAGCGCGTGGCGGACTTGCATGGGTATGACCTCATGCTGACGCAGCCCTACGGGCGCTTCACCAAGGCATTTGTTCTCAAGTGCGTCACGTTATAGCTGGTAATAAGAGAATAAAGCAATATATTGCATGATATGGCGGGCTAGGGCCTGCCGTATGCTCCTCCCTCGCGAGATTATATATAGGGGTTGAAAAGAATTCAGGGTGCGCTGAACTGCTATCCGGGGGGCTGAAGCCATCATCAAGCGAGGGCTTTCATCGCCTGCCCGAAGCGTTCGATTGAAGCTGAACAATATTCGAAAGCAGAATATTCCGCATTATAATTGTTAATCCGCTTAATTATATATACTCAAATTAAAACCACGTCAGAAACTGAAATGCAGGTAAATGTGCCAAACATAAATACAGTTAGTTGAAACTCTATATAACCGCTGGCAGATTGGCTAATCCGCCTGTCGATAATACGTCAAATACTTGTCAACAACCCCTGTCTTTAGTAGTAGCATCTTGAATGGTGCTATATGCGACTATGGGATAACTTTCACTAATCACAATCCCCATGGTCTCGAAGGAAAGGTGTCGGCAATGAGCAAGAAGTTCCGCAAGGTCTTCAAGCAGCTGAAAACCCCGCTGTCGTGGGCGCTCACGCTGATCCTCGTGTCGCAGATGTTCCCTGCCCAGGGCATGGCATATGCGATCGAGGAGGCCACACAGGCACTCGTGCCTGAAGTCGAGGAGGCTGTCGTCTACGAAGACGAGCTCCTCAACGAGGACGTGGCCATCGTCGAGGAGGCACCCGTCGAGGAGACGGTTGTCGCCGAGGACGAGGCTGCAGTAGTCGAGGAGGAGGCGATTGCCCCCGAGACCGAGGATGCGGTTGAGCCCGCAGCCGAGCCCGAGGCAGAGGTCGAGCCTGCGGTCGATCCCGAGCCGGCTGATGAGGCCGAGCCTGTAACCGACGCAGAGCCGGCAGCCGAGCCCGCGGATGAGCCCGAAGAGACGACCGA
>CAMOLV010000102.1 GCA_946619045.1 uncultured Coriobacteriales bacterium
CTTGGTGCGGTACTCGCCGCGGAACCACTTGACCACGTTGCCCTTGGCCTCGTCGTCGCCGTCGAGGTAGGCGCGGAAGTAGAGCGAGAGGAGCCGCGCGAAGTCGAAGCCGTGCACCATCTCCTGCAGGTCTCGGATGACCGCGTAGATGCGGGCATCGACCTGCGCGGCGAAGGCGGGATCCTCGGGAGACGTTCCCCCGGCCACGACCTCGGCCTGGATGTTGCTTATCCAGCGGTCGAGGATGAGCGTGAGCGCACCGCCCTCGGGACGCGTCTTGGTGGAGAGGTTCGAGATGAGCTCGCGATAGGTGGCGAGGCCCTGGCCCTTGGTGCCCTGGAGGCGCCGCTCGGGCGAGAGGTCCGCGTCGGCCACCACGAAGTTGCTGCCCATGGCGTGGTTGCGGATGGTCTGCAGCAGGAAGCTCTTGCCGCTGCCGTACTTGCCCACCACGAAGCGGAACGACGCTCCCCCGTCGGCCACGATCTCGAGGTCGCGCAGGAGCGCGGCGATCTCGGCCTCGCGTCCCACGGTGATGTAGGGCAGGCCCACGCGCGGCACGACGCCGCCCTTGAGCGAGTTGATGAGCACCGTCGCTATGCGCTTGGGCACCTTGGGTCTGGCCTCTGCCTCGGTCATCCGAGCACCTCTCTCACATCATCCGCGTAGTCCTCGATGACCCGCGGGGTATCTCCCTCGAATTCGATGACGGTATCGCCCACCAGGTCGAACAGCGCCTCGTTGATGCGGTCGACCGCGAGCGATGCCATGCCGCCCGGCGCCTCGGCGGGGGTGCCGTCGAGCAGGGCGCGCAGGTAGGCGGCGTCTTCGGCCGCAAGGCCGGCGGCGGGCGCGTCAGGAGCGGGCGCAGCCTGGGGTTGGGGCGCAGGCGTCGGTGCGGCGACGGGAACCGCAGCCGCCGCGGGCACCGCCTCGGGCTCCGGCGCATCCTCGCGCTCCTCGTCGACGAGCAGGGCCTCGCGCGTGCGGACGGCGGCCGCACGGATGCCCCGCAGGGCCGTGCGGTCGATCACGATGCGCGCCGCCTCCTCGGCAGCCCGGCGGGCGAGCACCCCGTCGACGGCCTCGGCCACGATGGCCTTGGCGTACTTGGGCACCTCGCGCTCCTTGAGCTCGGGAAACCCGCCCAGCCGCAGGCGCAGCACGCGGTCGGTCTCGTGCAGGATATCGCCCAGCTCGGCGCTCGCCTCGGCCTTGCGATGCGGCGTCGTGCGCGACCAGCGCCCGAACCGGCAGGTATACGAGATGCCGCTTCCCAGCGTCACCGTGCAGTCGGCGTGCGGGGCGGGGTCGTAGAAGACCGCCGAGCGGAACATGGCGTAGGTGAGCGTCTCCTCCCCGCCGAAGAGCCCTTCGGTGAAACCGCGCTTGCGGCGGCGCCTGCAGTGGTCGACCATCCGCGCGAAGACCGTGCAGCAGCACTCGTCCAGCAGGTCGAGCGCATCGGAGAAGAGCTTGGAGCGCTCGAGGCGGTAGCGCGCGGCGGCGGTGAGCGCGAAGGTGAGGTCCTCCTCGGAGGGCATCCCCGCAAGGCCCGCGTTCCAGGTGCCGGGCGCTGGCGATGCGAGCAGGGCCTGCTCGGCTGCGTCGATCACCGCGATGGCGCGCTCGACCGGCAGCCCCTGGCCCTCGAGGCCGAGAAGCGACGCGTCGAGCCCGTGGTAGATGACGTAATCGCGCATCCAGATGGCGAGGTAGGAGCCGAGCGCCTCGTTGCCCGCGCGCCCCGCGTAGGCATCGCGCAGCCGCTTGAGCTGGGCGAACCCCTCCTCCGGCGTGGGGACGCCCACGCTGCAGAGCAGCTCGTAGGCGTGCACGAACAGAAACGACAGGGGCGCATCCGGGGCCAGCCCTGCCCGCCAGCGCGTGCGCCAGGCGAAGTAGCCGCGCAGCTGCGCGTTGCTCATGTCCTCGTAGGTGGGATAGTACTTCTCGAAGCTGCCAGCGAAGGAGAAGTCGTCGGTGTAATCCTCCATGAAGCGGGCCTGCTCGTAGAAGGTCTTGGGGCTGGCACAGCTCGACGACCAGCGGGTTGCGCCGCGCGCCATCGAGCGCATCTGCGCGATGCGCTCGGGCACGGGCACGGCGTTCTGCACGGTCCGGGACACGACCTGGCCGAGTCCCTCCGCGAGGTCCCACAGCTGCCTGGGCTGCTGCTGGCGGCGCTGCTGGCGCGCCGAGCTGCGGTTGCCGAACGCCTGCTTGCCGGTGCGGATGATGGGCTCGTCCTTGTAGATGCCGCCCGTGAGCACGCGGCTCTCGCGTGCAGCATCCAGTATGAGCTCGACGATCTCCTCGGCCTTCATCATCCTCACCTCCCCTGCGGCGATTCACGTACATGTGTTCTGAAAGTATAGCGCATGGGGTGGACACGGACGTCCTATATGCCAAAAGATCGGAAATCGGGGGTTCGCGAGCGCCTCCGCCCCCGCCCCGAATAACTGAACTTGGTTATCTGGACAAAAGTTTTCAAAAAACTATCCAGATACCCAAGTTTGGCCGCCTGGAGGCCCTCGAACGACGCCTGTGAGAATAAAAAAGCAAACGTGTGCCGCCCGCGCAAGAAAGGGGGGAACGCGGGCGGCACGTGTAAGCCCATACGCATCGTCAGGGAGAGGGGGACTGCGTGCGTTTCGGCAGGAAGTAACCGTTTAAAGTTATCTTTGGTTAACTTCTGGATTCTAGTATACGGATAATTCCTACGTGCGCAAGGGTATTTTCAAAAAACTTTGCGATTCACCTCATCTGTAGCTTTGCTGTGGCGTATATGGCGGCGAGCGCCGCGGTTGCCTACAATCGAACAGGTTGAACGAAAGGACGGACGTGGACCGCGAAAGACGCACAGCTCAGCGCAGGGAACGGGCGGATTCCCGCACCGTGCTTCCCCGCCGTGCGCGCCGCGGCCGCGCCGAGGCGGCGCCGGAGCAGCGGGGGCCCCGCGGCATCGGCGCCGTGAAGGAATGGTGGAGCCGTCTCACCACCGCCATCTCCACGGGCACCTTCGCCGACGAGACGGCGCGCTATGCGTCCGGCCAGACCAAGCACGACTACATCGCCAACACGCTCAGCTGGGTCGTCTGGGGCATGATCTTCCCCGTGCTCTCGGTGGTCGCCACGCGCCTCGTGGGCACCGAGCAGGCGGGCATGTTCTCGATGGCCATGGTCATCGGACAGCTCCTGCTCTTCGTCGCCAACTTCGGCATGCTCACCTACCAGGTGTCCGACATCAAGGAGATGCAGTCGTTCAACGACTACCTCATCCACCGCATCATCTGCTGCGTCGCGATGCTCGCGATCGGCGTCATCTACATCCGCCTCCGCGGCTACGACGCGTTCATGTCCAACGTCTGCATGGGCATCTTCCTCTTCCGCATGGTCGACGGCTTCGCCGACGTCTTCGAGGGCCGCCTCCAGCAGAAGGACAAGCTCTATCTGGCCGGCATCTCGATGACGCTGCGCAACCTCGTCGCCATCGTGGCATTCTCCGCCATGCTCTTCGTCACCCGCAGCCTCGTGCCCGCCTGCTACTGCATGGCCGTCGCGCACGCCGCCTCCGTGGTGATCGTCACCATCCCGCTCACGTTCTTCGAGACCGAGCGCTCCTATCCCGCATCCAAGCGCGCCGTGCGCGAGCTCTTCCAACTGGGAACGCCGCTGTTCTTGGCGATCTTCCTCTTCAACCTGCTCGACTCGGTGCCCAAGTTCGCCATCGAGGGTGCGCTCACCTACAACGACCAGCTCTACTTCAACGCCATGTACTTCCCCGCGCGCGGCATCGTCGCGATGACCGGCCTGGTCTACAAGCCGCAGCTCGTGCGCATGGCGAACCTGCTCGACGACCCGTCCAAGCACCGCCAGTTCAGCATGACCGTCGCGGGCATCTTCGGCATCATCGGCGCCATGACCGCCGTGGTGGCGATCATCATGGCGACGGTGGGCATCCCTGCGCTGAGCTTCCTCTACGGCGTCGACTTCGAGCAGTTCAGGCCGCTCGCGCTCATCATGGTGGTGATGGGAGGCCTCTGCGCGTCGATCGACTTCCTCTTCCAGGTCATCACGGTGCTGCGCGAGCAGCGCGCCGTGACGAGGCTCTACCTCATCGCCTTCGTCTTCGCGGTGCCCGTGGCGTTCCTGCTCACCAACTTCGCCCAGCTCGCAGGCGCCGTCATGGCGAGCCTCGTCATCATGGGCATCCTCGTGGTGCTGCTCGTGACCGAGTACCTCTCCATCCGCAAGCGCAACGCCGAGAGCCGCTGGTAGAGAAGAACGGCCCCGGTTTCCCAGGGCCGCACCAGCTTCAGCAAGAAAAACATGACAATGAACCTGTCCCCCTGGCAAGTTTTCAGCCAGGGGGACAGGTTCATTGTCAGGAAGCGCGGACCTCGACCACGCCCGACCAGGGCGTGACCTTATGGAAGCTCACGCCGGGAAGCTCGGCCGCGAGCACGTCCGTGACGGTGTAGTACTCGTCATCGTCCCAGCTCTCCCCCGCCTCCGCGCGGGCGGCCAGACGGTCGGCCTCATCCGCGAACGCCACGTCGCCGATCAGGAACGCGCCGCCGGGCGCGAGCAGGCCGAGCAGCCGCCTGATGAGCGCGATCTTGTCGGCGTCGGGGATGTGGTGGATCGCGTAGGTGCTGATGATCGCGGCAAAACCGCTCCCCCACTCGGCGGGAAGCTCGTCGCGGAGATCTGCCAGCGCAAGGTGCGCCGCGGGCACGCGCTTCTCGGCGAGGGCGAGCATCTGGTTAGACGAATCGATGCCGTAGACCTCGCAGCCCGCCTGCGCGAAGCGCTCGAGCAGGATGCCGGGGCCGCATCCAAGATCGAGCACCTTGGCGCCCGTCCCGGCATGCGCGAGCTCGGCCACGAGGTCGAGCACCTGCGTGCGGCCGCCGAAGGGATAGCCGCCCTCGGCCTCCATCTCCGCTGCCTCGCGCTCGTAATCGAGCGCCCACGAATCGAATCCCTCGACATCGAACATGGCGTGCGCCTCCTTACGAAGAAGCCCGGCCTGAGCCGGGCTTCGCACGTTGCTACTTGACGACCTTGAGGCCGACCTCGTTGAGCTGGTCCTCGGAGACGGCGCTCGGCGCGTCGCTCATGAGGTCCGAACCCGACGTGGTCTTGGGGAAGGCCATGACGTCGCGGATCGAGTCGCTGCCGGTGAGCAGCATGCACACGCGGTCGAGGCCGAGCGCGAAGCCGCCCATGGGAGGCGCGCCGTACTCGAGGGCGTCCATGAGGAAGCCGAACTGCGCGCGGGCGCGCTCCTCCGTGAAGCCGAGGAGCTTGAGGATGCGCATCTGCAGCTCGGCGTTGTGGATACGCATACCACCGCCGCCGGCCTCGTAGCCGTCCATGACGAAGTCGTAGGTCCAGGAGCCCACGGAGAGCGGGTCGGACTCGAGGCGGTCGATGTCGGCCTCGACGGGCTGGGTGAAGGGCTGGTGCTCGGCCGCGTAGGCGCCGCGCTCCTCGTCCCAGTGCACCAGCGGGAAGCCCACGACCCAGAGGAAGTCGTGGCCCTCGCGCGGGATCTCGAGCACGTTGGCCATG
>CAMOLV010000103.1 GCA_946619045.1 uncultured Coriobacteriales bacterium
TACGGCGGCCAGCATGTGAACGCCGGCGAGATCCTCGTCCGTCAGCGCGGCACCCACATCGTCCCCGGCGACAACGTGGGCATCGGCAAGGACGACACCCTCTTCGCACTCGTCGAGGGCACCGTGGAGTTCACCAAGGGCGCCAAGCACCGCGTGCATGTCCGCACCGTGTAGAGAACAGATTACGAGTTTGAAGGCCCCGGATGCTCTCCGGGGCTTTTTTGTATCCTTGTACAAGAAGATCGCATCATCTCCCTTGGAGGGCTAGCGTGTCGAGTTTCACCGATTTCTGCCACATCAACGTCCGCGGAGGCGACGGCGGCGCAGGCTGCATGTCGTTCAGGCGCGAGGCCTATGTTCCAAAGGGAGGTCCGGACGGCGGCGACGGCGGCGACGGCGGCAGCGTGATCTGCGTCGCCGACCCGCAGCTCTCCTCGCTCATCGATTATCGCTACAAGCACCATTTCAGGGCTGAGCGCGGCACCCATGGCCAGGGCGCGCGCAGGCATGGAAAGGACGGCGAGGACCTCATCCTGAGGGTTCCACTCGGTACCGTCATCCGCGAGCTCGACCCCGCCACCATGGAGCCCATCTACGAAATCGCCGACCTCACGCAGCCGGGCGAGCGCGTCTGCGTCGCTCCCGGCGGCATGGGGGGCCGCGGCAACATCCACTTCGTGACGTCGGTCCGCCGTGCGCCCGCGTTCGCCGAGAAGGGCGAGCCCGCGCTCGACCACTGGATCGAGCTCGAGATGAAGCTCATGGCCGACGCTGCGCTCGTGGGCATGCCGTCCGTGGGCAAGAGCTCGATCATCTCCCGTATCAGCGCCGCGCGTCCCAAGATCGCCGACTATCCCTTCACCACCCTCGTCCCCAACCTCGGCGTGGCGCGCACCTCCGACGGCCGCTCGTTCGTATGCGCCGATGTGCCGGGCCTCATCGAGGGCGCCAGCGAGGGCAAGGGCCTCGGGCACGAGTTCCTGCGCCATATCGAGCGCACGGCGCTCATCCTCCACGTCGTCGACCTGACGGGCGGCTTCGAGGGCCGCGATGCGCTCGTCGACTACGAGACCATCAACAACGAGCTCAAGGCCTATGCCTCAGAGCTCTTCGAGCGTCCCCAGATCGTCGTCGGCAACAAGTGCGACATGCCCGGCACCGAGGAGGCGCTGCTGTGCCTGAAGGAGCGCGCCGAGCAGGACGGCCATCCGTTCTTCGCCGTGTCCGCCGTGACGGGCGAGGGGCTCGACCAGCTCGTCGCCGCCTGCGCGACGATGGTCGCCGATCTGAGGAGCACCATCGAGCCCACGATGCCCGTCGAGAGCATCAACGCCGCATGGGAGCGCTCCCGCGCCAAGCGCGATCAGGCGATGTCCATCTCGCGCGAGGGCAAGCACGCCTGGCGCGTCTCCGGCGGCCAGATCGAGCGCATGGTCGTCCAGACCGACTGGGAGAACGACGAGGCGGTCGCCTATCTCCAGCATCGCTTCGAGCGCATGGGCCTCGACGCCCAGCTCGCGAAGCTGGGCTGCGAGCACGGCGATGAGGTGCGCATCCTCGGGTACGCCTTCGACTACGAGGGCGCCCATGACGAGATCGCCTTCGAGGACGACGAAGAGGGGGAGGAGTAGCCCATGGCGAACCTCGACCTCATCGTGGTCAAGATCGGCTCCTCCACGCTGGTCGACGCCGACGGCAGGCTCGACCACGGCTACATCGACTCCCTCTGCGCCCAGGTGGCGGAGCTCAGGAGGCGCGGCAAGCGCGTCATCATCGTCTCGTCCGGCGCCGCGGCTGCGGGTCGCGAGGTCCTCGGCCTGCACGAGCGCCCCTCCGACATCCCCACGCTCCAGGCGTGCGCCGCGACAGGCCAGGCGAAGCTCATCGAATCGTACGAGAAGGCCCTCTCGACGCACGGCCTGTCATGCGGGCAGGTCCTGCTCACGCGACGCGACGTCGTCGATCGCGAAGGTTACCTCAACGCCCGCAACACCTTCGAGCGCCTGCTCGACTTGGGCGTCGTGCCCATCGTCAACGAGAACGACACCGTATCGGTCGCCGAGTTCACCTTCGGCGATAACGATATGCTCGGCGCCATCGTCTCCGCGCTCGTGAGCGCCGACCTCTACGTGATCCTCTCGGATGTCGAGGGGCTCTACACCGCCAACCCGTCCGTCGATCCCGATGCGCAGCTCATCCGGCGCATCGACCATATCGATGAGCAGCTGTTCCGCATCGCCGGGGCATCCTCCTCATCATATGGGACCGGCGGCATGTTCTCGAAGGTTTCCGCTGCGCGCATGATGATGGCTGCGGGCATCCCCACGTTCATCTGCCATGGCCGTTCCGAGGGATGCCTGATCGAATGCGTCGAAGAGACCGCCTACGGAACGCTGTTCAAGCAGTCGGGCGGTGCATCCCACGAGAACTCCCACAAGCTCTGGATCGGGCTCGCCGAGGTTCCGCAGGGTTCCATCACGCTCGACGAGGGGGCGACGCGCGCCGTGCTCTCGCAAGGTGCGTCGATCCTTCCCGTGGGCGTTTCCGACTGCGCCGGGTCGTTCGCCGTGGGCGACGTCATCGACGTCCATTCCTTCGACGGGCTCCTCATCGGCAGGGGCACGGCCGGCTACTGCGCGGAAGACCTCAGGCGGTTCAAGGGCCTCAAGCTCGATATCATCGCGCGATTCGTGGGCGAGGACGGGGCACGTCCCGCCATCCACCGCGATGACCTGCTTATTTTCTAGGGAAGGGGATTCACGGTGACAAAGCCCATCGACATGTTCGATCTCCCTCACCTCGGCGACGATCCCGAGCGCGTCTACCGCCTCGGCATCATGGGCGGCACGTTCGACCCCATCCATAACGGCCACCTCGTCGCGGCAGAGCAGGCCTTCGATGACCTGGGGCTCGACCTCGTCGTCTTCATGCCTGCGGGACGCCCCGCGTTCAAGCAGGACAAGAACGTCAGCTCGGGCGAGGACCGCTACGCGATGACGCTTCTCGCAACCTCGGACAACCCCCATTTCATCGCGTCTCGTTTCGAGATCGACCGCGATGGGGTCACCTATACCGCGGACACCCTGCGCCTCATGCGCGGCCTGTATCCCGATAACGTGCGCTTCTACTTCATCACCGGCGCCGACGCCATCGCCGACATCGTCACCTGGCGCGACGCGTCGGATATCGCGCGTCTCGCCCGCCTCGTCGCCGCCACGCGCCCGGGATACGACCTCACGAACGCGAAGCGCGTCATCGACGAATCGGGATACGACTTCGACGTGACCTATCTCGAGGTTCCCGCCCTGGCGATCTCCTCCACGGCGCTGCGCATGCGCGCCGAGCTCGGCCAGAGCCTGCGCTATCTCACGCCCGATCCCGTGACCGGCTATATCCACAAGCACGGGCTCTACGACGTGCCCAGCATCCCGCGCATCCTAAGGTCGGGCAAATAGCCATGGGCAAGGGCAAGAAGGATCGCGAGGCGTTCATCGCCCGCATAAGTGACGACGTCTCGCGTCAGCTCTCATCGAAACCCCGTCGCCTCGAGCATTCGCTCCGCGTCGCCGATACCGCCGTCGAGCTGGCCCGCACCTACGGCGTCGACCCCTTCGAGGCGCGCGTCGCCGGGCTTCTCCATGACTATGCCAAGGCGTACAGCGCCGATACCCAGATCGAGAAGGCGCGCGAGATCGGCCTCGATTTCGGCTGCGACCTCGAACTCGTCGCGTCGATCCTGCACGGTCCGATAGCCGCCTTCGAGCTCGAGGATATCTATCCCGAGCTCACGCCCGGCATCCTCTCCGCCATCGAGCACCACACCGTTCCGTCCGACCATATGTCCCCGCTCGACATGGTCGTCTATATCGCCGACGGCATCGAGCCGGGGCGGCCTTCTAACGAGCGCATCGACGCCCAGCGCGCATCCGTCGGGAAGGTTCCGCTCGACGACCTCTTCTTCGATTGCTTCGCCGGCAGCATCGCCTACGTGATCGATACCGGACGTTTCCTTTGGCCCGGCACGGTGGAGACGTATAATCGCTATGTCCTGAATCGTAAACGCTGAAAGGATCTTCATGGCATACACATCGCTTGAGCTTGCAAAGGTGGCTGCCTACGCGGCCGACGCGAAGAAGGCTTTCGATATCGAGCTGCTCGATCTTACCAGCGTGAGCGATGTCTGCGATTACTTCCTGATCCTCTCCGCCTCGAACTCCCGTCAAGCCGACATGCTCGTCGATGAGATCGAGGAGAAGGTTTTCAAGAACTGCTCGGTCAAACCGATCTCGATCGAGGGGCGGGCTGGCCTGACGTGGGTGCTCATGGATTACGGCTCGGTCGTCGTCCACGTGTTCCTGCCCGAGACCCGCGATTTCTACCGCCTCGAGCGCCTGTGGGGCGAGGCTCCCCGCATCGAGCTCTCGTTCGAGACGGAAGCGGCCGAAGCCTAACGCATCACCCTAGCGATTTGCCCATCGGGGCGGTGTTCGACACGCGGTCTTGGAAGCGGAGGTCGCGTCCGTAGCTTATGGCTCCGTCTCCGAATCGCTCGCGGACGAGGTCCGTTGCGGCGGATAGCCTTCTGGTCGACTCGTCTTCCTTATCGAACAGGCCCGGCTCTGCTGGAGGATCGTCGAACCTCGAGATACCCACGCCCACCAGGCGCACCGGTTGGCCTTCCCGCCATACCTTGTCGAGAAGCGCGACCGCACAGGGTCCGAACCGATGCTCGTCATCGGTCGGCGAGCCCATATGCATCTGCGCGGTATGGGAGCTGGTGGGGGAGTGCTTGATCTTGAGCGTGACCGTGGATCCCGCCAACCCCTTCCTGCGGAGCCTTCTTCCCACCATCGACGCGATGTGCAAGATGGCGGCCTCGATCTCGGTGCGGTCGAAGAGGTCCTTCTCGAAGGTGCGTTCGTTGGAGACCGATTTGGGGTCCTCCTCGGCATAGGCGCTGGCGACCGCGCTCTGCTCGAGGCCGGCGGCGCGCAGGCGCATCGTGTGCGCGGCGCTTCCGAGCGCCTTCTCGAGCTGCCTCTCGTCTGCACGCGCAAGCTGTCCGAGCGTCTTTATGCCGAGCGCGTCGAGCCGTCTCTCCGACGAGGCGCCGATGCCGCTCATCGCCCTGATGGGGAGAGGTGCGAGAAACGCCGCCTCGGTTCCCGGGAAGACGACGGTGAGCCCGCGCGGCTTATCGCGCTCGGATGCGATCTTCGCGACGCTCTTGGTGGTGCCGAGGCCGATGGAGCAGGTGATGCCGAGCTCGCACACGCGCGATTGGATGCGCGCGCATATCTCGTAGGGCTCCTCCTTGGAGTATCGTCCCGGCGTGATGTCGAAGAACGCCTCGTCGATGGAGACCTGCTCCACGAGCGGCGTCTCGTCGATGAGGATCTGCATGACCTTTGCGCTCATCTCGCGATAGCGCACGAAGTTGCCGCTCGTCCAGATGGCATCGGGGCAGAGGCGGGCTGCCGTGGCGGATGCCATGGCGGAGCGGACGCCGTATCTGCGGGCCTCGTACGATGCAGTCGAAACGACCCCGCGCTT
>CAMOLV010000104.1 GCA_946619045.1 uncultured Coriobacteriales bacterium
GCCAAGCTCGGCGCCGAGGGCGTGCTCGCCGGCGTCAAGGACTCCTCGGGCGACGACATCTCCTTCCGCTACCTCTGCCAGGAGAACGAGAAGCTCGGCCATCCGCTCTCCGTCCTCACCGGCCACGAGATCGTGGTCGACGGCGCCTACCTCTCCGGCGCCGACGGCTCCGTCCCCGGCCTCGCCAACGTCGAGCCCAAGGGCTACGTGCGCATGTGGAAGGCCGCGCAGGCGGGCGATTGGGCGACCGTCAAGGCTGAGCAGGACAAGCTCAACGAGCTCAGCCACATCTTCGACGTCACCTCCGGCGTGACCGGCTATGCCGGCGGCGTTGGCGCCTTCAAGACCGCGCTCTGGCTCATGGGCATCTTCGATTCCAACACCATGCCGCGCCCGGTCAAGGCGCTTGAGGGCGACAACGTCAAGGCGATCGAGAAGGTCCTCAAGGACAACGGTCTTCTCGACTAGGGGAGCGATATGAAGGTCATCTCAGTCGATATCGGCGGGACCAAGATCGCGAGCGCGGTCGTCACGCTCGGTGAGGACGGTACGTGCTCCGTCGAGCATGTGGGCAAGGTCCCCACGTGCGCCATGGAGGGCGGTCCCGTCGTGCTCGAGCGCGTCATCGCGCAGGTGCGCGCCCGTCTCGACGATGCCGGTGGGGACGAGATCGCCGGCATCGCGATCTCGAGCGCCGGCGCCATCGACCCCGTGACGGGCGATGTCGTCAGCGCGAACGGCAAGATGCCCGATTGGGGCGGAATCCGCTTGGGCGCCGAGGTCTCGGCCGCCACGGGCCTGCCGTGCCGCGTGCTCAACGACGTCCATGCCCACGCGCTGGGCGAGGCGCGCCGCGGCGCCGGCAAGAACCGCGTCAGCTCGATCGTCGTGGGCATCGGCACCGGCGTGGGCGGCGCGTTCGTCGATGGCGACCGCATCATGCTGGGCCGGCACATGGAGGCGGGCCACATCGGCCACGTCCATTGCGCCGAGGCCGCCGGCATGCCCTGCGATTGCGGTGCGACGGGGCACATGGAGTGCGTAGCCTCCGGCACCGCCATCACCGAGTCCTACATCCGGTTCGGCGGCGACGCGACCTTCGAGCGCGATGGCGAGACGGTGCCGATGGACGGCGCCGAGATCAACCGCCGCGCGCTCGAGCTGGGAGACGAGCACGCCATCGCCGCGCAGCAGCTCGCCGGCCATGCGCTGGGCTCGGTCGTCGCAGGCGTCTGCAGCATGCTCGATCCCGACTGCGTCATCCTCTCGGGCTCGGTCATCAACTGCGGCCATTACTGGCACGATGCCGTTGCCGAGGGCTTCGCCCGGACCGCGATGGAGCCGCTCCGCGATATCCCCATCCTGCTTGCGAGCCTCGGCGACAACGCGCCCCTCATCGGCGCCGCCGAGCATTTCATGTCCCCTGCATACCGCGAGCTTCTCGCCTGATCGAAAGGATCCCCATGGCCATCTCACCGCTCGTCCAGTCCCTCAAGGGCAAGCTCATCGTCTCGGTCCAGGCATATCCGGGCGAGCCGCTCCGCACCCCCGAGTTCATGGCCGCCATGGCGCGCGCCTGCGAGCTCGGCGGCGCCGCCGCCATCCGCTGCCAGGGACTCTCCGACATCTCCGCCATCAAGGGCAGGGTCGAGGTCCCCGTGATCGGCCTCTGGAAGGAGGGCCACGAGGGCGTCTACATCACGCCCACGCTGCGCCATGCGCTCGCCTGCGTGTGGGCCGGCTCCGACATCGTGGCCATCGACGCCACCGACCGCCCGCGTCCCGACGGCCGCACCTTCGAGGAGACGGTCGCCGCCATCCGCGAGCAGGTCGACACCCTTATCATGGCCGACTGCGCCACCATCGAGGACATCCGCCGCGGCGTCGCATGCGGCTGCGACATCGTCTCGACCACGCTCAGCCACGGCAAGGCCGCGATCGACACCACGCTCGACGACGGTCCCGACATCGCCCTGCTCGCGCAGGCTGCCGAGGAGTTCCCCGGCTTCCCCGTGATCTGCGAGGGCCACGTGCATACGCCCGCCGACGCCGCCAAGGCCATGGAGGCCGGCGCGTGGGCAGTGGTAGCCGGCACCGGCATCACGCATCCCACCTCGATCACCAGCTGGTTCAGGGCTGCCATCGAGTAGCTGCGCTGCTGCCATACCGCCTGTCCGATCGGCGCGCATACCCGAGTAGGGCGTGCGCGCCGATTCTGTTGCGCTATGCTGGATAGGAGGTAAGGAGGGCCCATGTCCGCAGTCGAGACCAACGCGAACGCACCCGACGTCATCGTCATCACCGGCATGTCGGGTTCGGGACGCACGCAGACGCTCCATGTCTTCGAGGACATGGGCTACTTCTGCATCGACAACCTTCCGCCGCGTCTGCTCGTGCAGCTCTCAGATCTCGTGGGCATCAACTCCGGCGTGGGACGGCACCTCGCCGTCACGTGCGACCTTAGGAGCCAGGGGCTGTTCGACGAGCTCTCCGATTCGCTCGCCAGCCTCACCGAGCACGAGCTCAGCTACCAGGTCGTGTTCCTCGAGGCATCCGACGAGATGATCATCCGGCGCTACAGCGAGAACCGCCGCCGGCATCCCGTCGCCTACGAGGGCGAGGACGTGCCGCATGCCGTCGCGCGCGAGCGTTCCCTGCTCGCAGACGTGAAGCAGGGCGCGGACCTCGTGATCGACACGTCGAACCTCAAACCGCAGGACCTGCGCACCATCCTGCATCGCGCCTTCTCCGAGCTCACCGACCAGCAGCTCATGGACGTCCACGTGTTCTCGTTCGGATTCAAGTACGGCATGCCGACCGCCGCCGACCTCATGATCGACGTCCGCTTCCTGCCCAATCCCTACTGGGAGCCCGAGCTCAGAAGCCTCGACGGCAACGACGAGTCCATCATGGGCTATGTGATCGACAATCCCGCGGGCCGGGAATTCGTCGACGTCTGGAAGAAGCTTCTCTCCACCGTGCTGCCGGGATACGTCGCCGAGGGCAAGACGATGCTCTCCATCGCCATCGGCTGCACGGGCGGCCAGCACCGCAGCGTCGCCATCGCCAACGTCACGGCGGCATACCTGTCGGAGCTCGGATACCGCACGAGCATCTCGCATCGCGACCTGCCCAAGGCGGTGAGGAGCTGACGTGGCGCGCCATATGAGGCAACCTCTCGCGGTCTGCGTGGGCGGCGGAACCGGCCAGCCCCAGGTGCTGCGCGCCCTGCGCGGGCATGGATGGGAGCTTGCCGCCGTGGTAGCCATGGCGGACGACGGCGGCTCGACGGGGGCAATCCGTCGCGCCATGGGGGCGCTTCCCCCCGGAGACGTGCGCAACTGCCTCGTCGCGCTCGCAGAGGACCCCGCATCGGATCTCGCGCGCACCCTGCAGAGGCGCCTCTCCTTCGCGGGCAACCATTCGCTGGGCAACCTCCTGCTCGCGACGCTCGCCGACGAGACGGGCTCGTTCGTGACCGCCGTGCGCGAGATCGAGCGCCAGCTCGGGTGCATCGGGCACGTGCATCCTTCCACCACCGAATACGTCACGCTCCGCGGCATCACGCGCGACGGCCGCACCATCAGGGGCGAGGAGATGATCGGCCACGGCCCGTGCACGCTCTCCCGGGTCTGGCTCGATCCGGAGACCCCTGCGGCGTGCTCTGATGCCGTCGAGGCGATCAGGGGCGCCGACCTCGTGATCCTGGGCCCCGGCTCGCTCTTCACGTCGATCATCCCCAACGCGCTGGTACCCGGCGTCGCCGAGGCCCTGCGCGAGACATCCGCCCTGCGGATCTTCATCTGCCCCAAGGCCGACACCCAGTACGAGACCTGGGGGCTCGCCGCCGACGAGTACGTCATGGCGCTCTACGACCACGGCCTCGAGGGGTGCATCGACGCGGTGCTCGTCCACCGTGCCGAGACGGGGGAGGGGACGGGAACCAGGATGTTCCGCGCGCTCACCGCCGACGAGGTCGCCGCCGACGCCGCGCGCCGGGCCTTCATGGCAACCCGCCGCTTCCCGTATTCGGAGGACGTGCTGCCCCATATCCACCCGGTCCGCGCCGACAAGGAGGTGCTCGCGCATCTGCGCGATCTCGTCCCCATCGTCGAGGTGCGCGACTTCACGCTCCCGAACGCGCCGACGGCGCACGATCCCGTCAAGCTCGCGAGCGCGATCGAGGGGGTGAGCGGATGGCATCGTTCACTGCAGAGGTGAAGGACGAGCTCTCGCGCGTGGAGGGCCGCTGCGCCACCTGCGAGTACGCGCAGCTCTCTGCGCTCCTGCGCGTATGCGGCACCCTGTCGTTCCGCGGCCCGGGACGCTACTCGCTGCGCATCACCACCGAGACCGGCGCCGTGGCCCGCACCATCATCAAGCTCGTGCACGAGCTCTTCGACCTCAACACGTCCCTCACCATCCGCCGCTCCGTGCTCCACAAGACGCGCAACTACCTCATCGAGGTCGCGGAGCAGGAGGGGCTCGAGGACGCGCTCATCGAGCTGGGCATCATCGCGCCCGGCCAGGGCCTTGCCGCGGGCATCCCGCGCCAGCTCCTCCAGAAGCGGTGCTGCCGCGAGGCGTTCATCCGCGGCGCGTTCATGGCGGGCGGCTTCATCGCAGATCCCCGCGGGGACTTCCATCTCGAGCTCGCGGTGACGGGGGAGGAGTTCGCCAACGAGGTCCAGGTGCTCGTGAACTCCCTCGGCGTCCATGCGCGCCTGAACCGCAGGCGCGGCGCCTACGCGATCTACCTCAAGAGCTTCGACGACATCGTCCCGCTGCTCGTGAGCATGGGGGCGGCCCGTTATGCGCACACCATCGAGGGCGTCCGCGCCGTCAAGTCCGTCAAGAACGACGTGAACCGCCGCGTCAACGCCGAGCTCGCCAACCAGAACCGCGCGGGCGATGCGGCCGCGGGCCAGCTCGCCCTCATCGACGAGGCCGAGGCGCTCATCGGCTTCGCGGCGCTCCCGCGTGCGGTGCGCGAGTTCTGCGAGCTCAGGCGCGACAATCCCGAGCTCTCGCTCGCGGAGCTGGGCCAGGAGCTCACCCCTCCGGCGTCCAAGTCCGCCATGTACCACAGGGTGCTCCGCCTCGAGGCGCTCGTGGCGGAGGCGCGCGAGCAGGGTTGAGCCGTTGCGGCGGGTCCTTCGACCGCGCTCCCCATCCCGTCTCTGCCGAATAGGTGAAAATGCACCCTCTCAAGCGACGTCTCACGCGCGGCGAAAGCGATTAGCGCTAAACTGTTGAAGGTTGGTAATCCAACCGTCCGTTTCGGGTATGTGGGACTGGATGGGGAGAGGAACCATCCACCCTTTCGAAAGGAGATATGCATGGCAGTCAAGGTTGCAATCAACGGTTTTGGCCGCATCGGTCGTCTCGCCT
>CAMOLV010000105.1 GCA_946619045.1 uncultured Coriobacteriales bacterium
GCAAGGCGCGGAGCACGGGCGTCTCGACGCTCGAGAACTCGGTCAAGACCGAGGCGGTGGACCTCTCCTGCATCCTCGATGCCATTGCGGCGTTGCCTGAGGTCGACGAGCGCCGCGTGTATCTGCTCGGGCAGAGCCAGGGCGGGTTCGTCTCGACCATGGTCGCCGAGGAGCGCCCCGAAGTCGTGGCTGGCCTTTTCCTGCTTTATCCGGCGCTCCTCATCCATGAGGAGATGTGGGATCGCTTCGGCAGCATCGATAACGTGCCCGAGACCTTCATCAAGTGGCAGCGCCTGGGCCGTGCCTATGCGGTCGATGCCATGGAATACGATCCCTACCAGCACATGAGCTATCCCGGTCCCGTGCGCATCTGGCATGGCGACAGCGACTCGCTGGTTCCCGCGCTCTATTCCAAGCGTGCGGCCAAGCGGTATGCGGATTGCACATTCGAGCTGGTGCCGGGAGCGGACCACGCCTTCGAAGGCGAGGATCAGATCCGCATCGCGGATGCGATTGCGAAGGAGATTCTGGGGTAGGTTTTACCAGCGGGCGAGCCAGGAGCGGCCGGAGACCGCGGCCACGGCGGCGCTGCGGGCGGCGAGCAGGTCGTCCAGCGATTTCACGCTCACGCGCACATCCAGCCTGAAGCCGAAGGTGCCATAGCCCATCTCCACGAGGATGACGCCCAGCGCGGGGTCGATGTAGTCTGCGCAGGCCTTCTCGACGGACGCGCGCACGTCGCGCTCGACCTCGGCCATGTCGGCCTCGGGGTGGATATCGAGCGGGATGACGAACGAGCGCGCCGAGAGGTCGCACATCTTGCGTAGCGTCGTAGTGTTGAGCACCGAGTTGGGGATGACGATCACGTCTCCGATGAGGGTCTTGATGGTGGTGGCGCGCCAGGTGATGTCGGTGATGACGCCCTGGTAGGCACCCACCTCGATCCAATCGCCCACCTCGATGACGTGCCCGAGCATGAGGCCCAGTCCCGAGATGACGTTGGAGACGGTGTTCTGCAGGCCGAAGGAGACGGCGACGGAGACCACGCCCAGGGCGGCGACGAAGGCCGTGGGCTGCACGCCGAAGACCGGCTCGAGCACGGCGAGCAGCGCGAGGAACCAGATGAGGCCCGTTGCCAGGTTCACGAAGATCGATCCCTTGGGCACGTTCGTCACCGAGAACACGCGCTTGATGGCGCGGGTCGCGATCATCTGGATGACGAAGGC
The DNA here is from genome assembly GCA_946619045.1 of uncultured Coriobacteriales bacterium. Lineage (GTDB taxonomy): Bacteria > Actinomycetota > Coriobacteriia > Coriobacteriales > Atopobiaceae > RUG721. The sequence continues at coordinate 1,227 of CAMOLV010000105.1, forward strand.
GACGATGATGACGACTGCCAGGTAGATGAACTTGTATGCGATGACTTCGTCGAGCTCGGTCATGGGATGCCTTTCCGTTGCGGTTGTCGCTCTCAATGGTAACGCAGCGCACGCATGGCGGTTGCGGGTGCGAGCCGTCCGTTAACGGAGCCGTCCCTCGGCGCCCTTCGACGGGTGCGAGTCGCGCATCGATTGCGGCATCATCGAAAGACCGTCGCGCAGCGCTGCCAGCAGGGTGCCCTTATCGCGCGGGAGCAGCCCGTTCACGGGTATGGGGTTGCTCACGTGGGCGCCGAAGAACACGCAGTCGTCGAGCTCGAGGCCCTCGAGGAAGGCGATCTCCTCCTCGAGGTACTGCCCGAGCGTGCATTCCTCGAACTCGCCGCGCGCCACGAGCTTCTCGAGCGGCGCGCCGGGATCCACGTGGAGCGGCGAGACGAAGATGAGCGTGGGCTTTGCCTCGTTGACCAGCGCGGCATTGGCGGCGGCATGCTCGAGGATGCGCTTCGGCCCCGCGGCGGCGTTGATGATGTTGACGTTGAAGGGCAGGCCCGCCGCATGCAGGCGAGCGAACTGCCTGCGCGCCTCTGCGACGGTGTAGCCCTTCGCCATGAACGAGAGCACGTCGTCGAGCGCGCTCTCGACGCCGATGTTGATGTCGGCGTAGCCCGCGGCTGCGAGGGCGGCGAGCTCGTCATCGGTCTTCTCGGCGACGTTGGTGATGCGCGCGTAGCAGCCGATGCTCTCCACGGCGGGCAGCGCCTCGTGGATCATCTCGGCGATGTTGAGCAGGGCGTCGGCGGGCAGGCAGAAGGGGTCGCCGTTGACGAGGAAGACGCGGTCGGCGTCAAGGTACGACCATGAGGCCTCGGCGATATCGTCGACGATCTCCTCGAGCGGCGAGATGGAGAAGGGCACGTCGCGGTACATCGAGCAGAACGTGCATGCGTTGTGGCTGCACCCCCTGGTGACCTGCAGGAGGAGCGAATATGCCTCGTAGGGCGGGCGGAAGATGGTGCCGTCGTAGTGCATGGGGCCTCCGGTCTGGGTGCGCTAGCTGCGCCTGAGCAGCAGGCAGCGGTGGATCTTGGGCGTTCGCTCGAAGTCGTGGCCGATGGTTGTGGGCGTGACGTCCTCGAGGGAGAGGTGCGCTGCCGCGAGCTCGGCATCGTCGATGCGGAAGTCGCGGCGCGACGAGGTGAGGACGAGGGTTCCGGTGGGGGAGAGGCGCGCGGCGAGGTCTTCGAGGGCCGTGCCCGCGAGTGCCGAGGCGTCCGCGTAGATGAGGTCGAAGGTCTCGTTGCCGCGCAGCTCGCGCGCAAGGCGGTGACGCTTGCCGGCGAAGCCGTTGGCCTCCATGTTCCTGCGTGCCCAGTCGAGGTACGAGGACGAGGGGTCGACGACGACGGTGGAAGCGGCGCCTCCTGCTGCAGCCGATGCCGCGACCGTGCCCGCGTAGGAGCCCCAGGAGAGGAACCGCGAGCCGGCGGCGAGTTCGCGTACGAGCGCACGCGTCGCACGGTGGTCGAGCGCGAGGCCGGTATCGTGCTTTGCGCCGAGGTTGGCCTCGAAGATAAGGTCGCCCTCGGCAACGCTGGCTATGCGCGCGGCATGCGCGTCATCCTGGTCTGCAGCGATGGCGACGGCGTTCGCAGCATCGACGTCGAGCACCGCCGGCGCTATGGCGCAGGCGTCGGCGAAGCGCCGCGCCGCGCGGTCGGCGTCGATCGATCCGGGCACCGGATGCTCCTCGATGCGGAGGAAGCGCGTGCCCTCGTCTGCCCCGGTTCCTGCGAACAGGTCGATGGAGCAGGCGTAATCTGGCAGGTCGGCGTCGTAGATGCGATAGCACGAGACGCCCGCCCTGCGCGCCCACTTCGCACGCTCCTTGGCAACCTTGCGCAGGCGTGCGGCGAACTGCTCGCTGTTCTTCTCGGCGACCGTGACCGTGCGCTGCGTGCCCGCGAGCGAGATGACATCGATCTGCGTGCGCGGTGCGGAAAGCGCGTCGTAGATGCGCACGCTCGCCTTGATGGGACCGTTGTAGCAGGGGATGGCGGTGCCCGCGGCCATGCCGAGCGCGGTGTCGATGCCGGTGTCGGGGCTGATCAGCGCGAGCTTCCAGCCGTCGCCGAGCGGGGCGATCGCGGCGGCGAGGGCGGCATAGGTCGCAGGCAGCTCCTCCTTGGATTCGAGGCGCATGCCGTAGGGCGGGTTCACGGCCACAAGTCCCTGACCGGGGACGGTGCCGCATGCTGCTTCGAGGCGCTTGCCCAGCGTAGCGGCATCGGCGACGGAGAAGTCGATGAGGTCGGCGACACCCGCGCGCTGCGCGTTGTCCCGTGCGATGGCGATGGCGCTCGGCTCGAGGTCGCCTGCGAGGATGGAGGAGCAGCAGGCTGCGATGCCCTTCCCGGCGCGCTGGCGCGCCTCGGCGAGCAGGGCCTGCCAGGCCGTCTCGTCGTGGCCGAGCCAGCTCTGGAATCCCCAGCGTTCGCGCAGGATGCCGGGGGCGATGTCCGCTGCGATGAGGACTGCCTCGACGGCGAGCGTTCCGGACCCGCACATGGGGTCGGAGAAGGCTGCGCCGCGGCGTGCAAGCGCGGGCCAGCCGGCTGCGAGCAGGATGCCCGCGGCGAGGGTCTCCTTGAGCGGGGCCTCGGTCTGGATGCCGTCCGCGCGGTAGCCGCGGCGGTGGAGCGATGCTCCGGAGAGGTTCAGGAAGATGGTGGCGTGGCTCTTATGGAGCGACACGTCGAGCGCGATATCGGGGTCGCGGGGATCCACGTCCGGGCGCTCTCCGCGCTGCTCGCGCAGGCGGTCGCAGACGGCATCCTTCACCTTGAGGGCGGTGAACTGCGTGTTGCGCAGGGCGTCGTTCGTACCGTGCGCCTGCACTGCGATGGTGGCGCCCGATGCGATGCACGTCTCCCAGGGATAGCGCACGCAACCGGCGTAGAGCGCGTCGCCGTCGCGCGCGTCGAGGCGTGCGAGCACGAGCTGGATGCGCGTTGCGATGCGGCTCCAGAGGCAGGCGCGGTAGGCGTCCGCGACGGTACCGAAGAACGCGACGCCGCCCTTGAGCGGGCGTACGCGTCGCAGCCTCAGCGCTCGCAGCTCATCGGCGAGAAGGGACTCGAAGCCCGCCGCGCAGCGCGCGAAGAACTCGAGCTCGTCCGTGTCTGTTTGCTTGCTTCTTGCCATGGCATCCATTGTACGTGAACAAAGCGGCAGGGCATTTGTTCACGTTCAGTACGTTGAGGCGCGCGATTCGGTGAAGAGCCACCCGCCGCTGCGTTTCTCGGCTTTGAGATCCTGCTGCAGACGCCAGGTGTGGCGACCGCCTCCGAAGACGGCTGCGTTCACGCGCGAACGTCCGCGGACCGTCGCATGCGCGCCATCGGGCGAGATACGCACGTCGATGGACTCATGCTCGGTCGAGTAGTAGTTGAGCATGCCGTCCGTTACAGCGGAGATGTACTCCTCGCGGCTCTGGCGCATGCCCGTCATGTGGACGAGCACGTAGTCGGGTGCGAGCAGCGCACGGATAGCCGCGGCGTCTTTGCGCATGGAGGCGTCGCAGAGATCGCAGCACATCTTGCGGAGCGTTTCCTCATCGGCCATGGTGCGCTCCCTTCTTGGAAAGGGCGGTTGAGAGCGCGGCTCCTGCCAGCGCGAACAGCGCGAAGATCGATGCGTATTGGACGAAGCCCACGATGGCGGGTTTGCTCGGATCGACGAAGGCGAACGCCGTGGCGCCCGTGATGTAGCCGGCAAAGTCGAGCGCGATGAACGACCGGATGCCCAGTGCGGCTGCGGCCGCCCACACGGCGAGCGCGGGGCGGGGGAGCTTGCCGACCCCCTTCATGCAGAGGCCCGCATGCATGCCGACGACGCAGTAGAGCAGGTGCGAGAGGGGCAGATGCAGCGCCCGGGCGCCGCCGGTTGCCGTGGCGATGCCGAGCGCGGTGGCCCAGGTGGACATCATGAGGCCGCTCGCGATGAGGGCGACGGCGATGACGAGGATCGCCGCCATGCCGACGGCGGAGACGATCTGCGCCGCGCCTTTGAGCCTGCCGTGGACGAGCGCCGAGAGCCACGCGCGATGCTGCCACATGTGCACGGCCGTGAGCACGCCGAATGCGAGCCCTGCGACCTGATGGA
>CAMOLV010000106.1 GCA_946619045.1 uncultured Coriobacteriales bacterium
GCCTCGGCCTGGTCGTCGCGGGCGAGGTCGGTCACCACGACGCGCTCGCAGCCCTTCTCCTTGAGGGCGGCCTCGAGGCACTCGACCGCCTCCTTGGTATGGCCGTAGACGCTGGTGTAGGCGATGACGACGCCCTTGGTCTCGACGCCGTAGGCAGACCACGTGCGGTACTGGCCCAGATAATGGTCGAGGTCCTCGGAGAGAACCGGTCCGTGCAGCGGGCAGATGGTCCGGATGTCGAGCCCCTCGGTCTTGGCGAGCGCCTTCTGCACGTTGGGGCCGAACTTGCCCACGATGCCGAAGTAGTAGCGCCTGGCCTCGCAATCCCACGGCTGGTCCACGTCGAGCGCGCCGAACTTGCCGAAAGCGTCGGCAGAGAAGAGCACCTTGGCGGCCGCGTCGTAGGTGAACATGACCTCGGGCCAGTGCACGAGCGGGGCGGCGATGAAGGTGAGCGTATGCGTGCCCAGCTCGAGCGTCTCGCCGTCCTTGACCACGCGGTTGCGGCCCTCGAACTTGGTGCCGAAGTAGTTCTGCATCATGTTGAAGGCGCCGATGGTGCCGATGATCTGCGCCTCGGGATAGCGCGCCATGAAATCGGTGATGTTGGCGGAGTGGTCGGGCTCCATGTGCTGGATCACGAGGTAGTCGGGCGTGCGGCCGCCGAGCGCCTCCTCGAGCTTGCCGAGCCACTCCTCGGCGAACGAGCCGCCCACGCTGTCCATGACGGCGATCTTGTCGTCGACGATGGCATACGAGTTGTAGGCCATGCCGTCGGGCACGATGTACTGGCCCTCGAAGAGGTCGAGCTCGTGGTCGTCCACGCCGATATAGAAGATGCCGTCAGCGATCTGCATGATGGAAGCCTTTCTCATTGGTCAACGGTGCGCCTACAGGATACCGCTAAAGCAGAGCGCCGTCCGAGGGGGACGGCGCTCGCATCACATCATTCCGACAATCTCATCGTGGAAGCCATGGCAGGAGCAGGATGCGTGCGGAGGCGGCGGCCGATGCAGTGCCGTTCACCATGGCGCCGAGCTGGTTGAACGCGTTGGCGATCTCGGCGGGTTCCACCAGGTAGAGGATCTGGAGGATCATGTTGAACGAGAACGCGCCGACGAAGATCACGTTCATGATGTCGTCGGGAACGCGGGCGATGGCGCGCTCGAGCGCCGGGTAGACCACCCAGGTGATGAGCGTGCACGCGAGGCCGAAGCCGATGGCGTTCTGCAGGCAGACCTGGCCCATGATGTTGAAGGGCATGTTGCTGTAGTCCCACAGCTCGTGGTTGGGGTTGGCGAGCAGCCCGCCCACGAACTCGAGCACGCTGCAGAGCAGGCCGTTCACGAGGAAGCTGATGAACAGCGGGATGAAGGGCTTGCGGATCTTCTCGATGAGCCAGTTCTTGAACGGATAGAGCCACAGCGCGCAGATGACCACCGCGATGCCCTCCATGGGGAAGGGGAAGAGCAGGTCGCGCCAGAGCATGGTGTTGGTGGGGTCGTACTCGCCCGCTACGAGGCCCGCGCGGATGAGCATGCAGAAGCCCAGCTCCATCCAGTGGCCCAGCACCGAGAACACGCAGTAGTACAGCAGGAGGTTGCGCCAGCGGGGCCAGCCCTTCTTGGCGATGAAGTCGCCGCCCTCGGTGTCGATGCGGCGCTCATGCGACATCTCGTTGACGAAGGCGATCTTGGGGCGCTTCGAGAAGATGAAGTAGAGGATCACGAAGACGTCGACGGCCAGCGCAAAGCCCAGGGCGCCCAAGTCGGGCTCGATGACGGTGTAGTTGATCGTGTTGAGGATGATGTTGATCGCCGAGAGCGTGATGACGCCGGTGCGCGCCATCTTGAGGCGCTTCCAGATCATCCAGAAGCACACCACGTTCATCGTGAGGTTGATCCAATCCACCACGGTGATGTAGCCGTAGGTCATCTGGTCGCGCGTGATGAAGAGCAGGTGCGTGAAGCTGAAGATGATGTTGAGCGCATAGCTGAACTGGATCAGGCGGATGAGGCCGAGCTTCCTGCGCTCCTTGGCGAGCCTGCGGACCTCGATCTCCTTGGGGTCGACCTCGCCGTCTTCGCGGGCAGCATATAGGCCGAGCCAGGTCATGAAGGCGTTGAACAGTATGCCGAAGAGGGCGCTGGCAACGGTGCCGGCATCGCCGTATCCGCCCATAGCGGCGTTCCAGACCACGGTGACGCCATCGATGGCCAGAATGGCCTCGGAGAGGATGGCGAACCCTCTGAGCAGTTCGGGCCGCTTCTTCGAACGGATACCGCGGATGCCGCGGATGAGCCCCAGGATGCTCGAGATGAGGACGAGGCCCATGCTGAGCGCCACGTGCAGGACGGCGCTCTCCAACGAGACGTCGAGCTCCTCCGAGAGCATCTCTGCGATCTCCCCGGCATATCCGGACGAAGCCGCGAGGGAAGCCCCCGCGAAGATGAAGGCGAGACCGAAGAGGACGAAGATGTTCATGATGAGCGAGAGGATCGAGAGAATCCTGATGAGACGCTCCCTGGTTTCCTTGGATAGCTGCGGCATGGAGCACCCCTTTTTTGAAGAAAATGCAACTATCCTATACTACGACAAAGTGCAGCATGGCCAGGAAGAGATACATGCCGAAGTGCGCGAAGAAGACGCCATCGGATGCCCGTCTGGGCATGCGCGTGAGCAGGGCGTCCATGGCAGGGTAGACCCACCACACGATGACGGTCGCCGCGATGCTGTAGACGAGCGAGTTCTGCAGGCAGACCTGTCCCATGAAGTTGAACGGCAGCGCCCGGTAATCCCAGAGGCTGTAATCCTGGTTCACCGCCATGCCGGTGAGGAAGTCGATGCTCGTGCAGACGGCCATGTTGATGAGGAACGAGACGAAAAACGTGAGGGCGACGTTGCCGTTGAACCGCTCGAGCAGGCGCTCCTTGAGCGGATGCAGCACGAGCGCCACCATGACCAGGGCGATGCCCTCGGCCGAGAACGGGAAGAGCCACTGATCCCAGAGCATGGCGTTCGTGGGGTCGTAATCGCCCATGAACACGCCCGCGATGATGAGGCGGCAGAAGAGCATCTCCGCCCAGTGGCCGAGCATCGAGAACACGATGAAGTAGATGGCGGCGTCGCGCCAGAACTGCCAGGTGCCGATTCGTTCGCGCAGCGGGGTCTTATGCGACGGCGCGGTGCCGGGGTCGACCCGCTTGAGGTCGATCTTGTCCAACAGGAAGGCGCGCGGCTCGCGCGAGGTGGCGAAGTAGTGCACCACGACGAGGCCCGCAGCATACTCGAGGCCGAGGATGAGCCAGGCCGGGATGGGCCCCGTCACGGAGGCTATGCCCGCGTAGGCCCCGAAGAACGCATCGTCGGCGATGGAGAGCCCTATCGTGACGGCGGTCCCTATGGCGCAGAACAGCCGCGCGCTATGGGCGCGGATCACCAGAAGCCAGATGGCGCAGACCGAGACGACCATGGTGAGGATCCCGCGCACCATGCTGAGGTCGTAGACGAACTCGTCGCGGTCCATGATGGCCGATTGGATGGCGCAGACCAGGATGACGGTCGCGTAGTAGAGGACGCTGAACAGTATTCCCTTCGGAACGGAGCGCACCTCGTCGAGGATGCTCTCCATAGCATGCTTGATCTTGCCCATAGGCAACCTCCATGGCATATGGGCAGGCCCTCCGCGCGGGCCTGCAGCTGTACGCATACTGATACGCATGGAAAAGGCGTCCCATCCCGTGGGGCGCCCGTGTGTGAAGCGTCTATGGAGCTGCGGCTAGGCGAGCTTGATCGTCGAGAAGACCTGCTCGAAGAGCGGATGGCTCCGGTCCATGAGCTCCGTGCGCTCGTAGCAGTGGATGTAGTAGCAGGTGGCTCCGTGCTTGAACACCATGACCTGCCCCGTCTGCGCAACGTCCTGCATCTGGAAGGCGAAGCGGAAGCCCAGGGCCTTCTCGCCGCAGACCGAGGTCTCGAAGGTGTCGATCGGCTTGTAGGACGCCTTGGCGTAGGCTTTGGCGGTTGCCTTCTCGACGCGTTCGAGCAGGCCCTTGGTGCTCGCGATGCTGGCGAGGAGCTTGTTGGACGTATGCCACATCACCGACACGATGATGTGGTTCTCGGTATCCCAGATGCCCCACAGGTCCTTGTCGATCCCGAAGGCCTTCTTGAGCTCGTCGCCGTCCATCTGATGGAAGCCGTCGGGATAGGCGAGCTCGAGCTCGTTGTTGATAAGCGCGGTATTCATGGAATCCCCCGTTCTTCCAGCCGTTCCAACCAGTTATACTTGTGCAGCTGCTTAAGCGTCCCACAACGGGCAGCTTTTTGAATCGCATGCGAATTGTCGTCTTACGAAAAGAATTCCGAATACCGTGAGACGGAACTCCGTCCGAGCCCGTAGTAAAGGGCAAAGAAGGAACACGCAGAGAGAGGAGGCGGGCATGGAAGGCATCGACATCGAGCAGATCCTCGGGCAGGACCTGTCCATTGGCACCGAGTCGTTCCGAGAGAGCCTGCTTGAGCGCTGTCTCTCCGTGCTTGGCCAGGAGGCCCAGGACGGAATGGAGCTCGAGGACGACGAGATCGAGATGCTTGCAGCCGCAGGCGTCGTCCAGCAGGACCCTGACGACATCTTCAAGTTCTAGCAGCACGTACCAACCGAGCGAGGCGGACCGGATGGGGAGACCATCCGGTCCGTTTTCTTATGAGCGGACGATGGTGAGCATGTTGGAGAGGCCCGTCATCTCGAGGACCTCCATCACGTCGTCGGTGGGATCGATCAGGCGCATGGTGCCGCCCCGCTTGGCGGCGAGCTTCTGCGTGCCCACGATGACGCGCAGGCCGGCGGACGAGGTGTACTCGAGCTTGCTCAGATCGAGGTCGAAATCGACGGCCTTATCGGCGAGATCGCTCACTGCCTTGTCGAGCTCGTCCGCGGTCGCCACGAGGAGCTTGCCCGTGACGGTGATCGTGGCCTTGGTCCCCTCGAGCTTGCTTTGGATGTTCATATTCCGATTCCCTTCCTTCAAAACCGAATCGGTCAACCTTCATTATCGAGCCTTTGCCGTGCCACCAGCTCGGCGAAAAGGCCATCTTTTGCGATGAGCTCGTCGTAGGTGCCTTCCTCGGCGATGGTCCCGCCGTCGACGACCAGGATGCGGTCGCAGTGGCGCACGGTCGAGAGGCGGTGCGCGACCACGATGCGCGTGCACTTGAGCTGCTCGAGCGCGTCGGCCACGTGCTTCTGCGTGCGGTTGTCGAGGGCGCTCGTGGCCTCGTCGAGCATGAGGATGCGCTTCTTGCCGCATACGGCGCGGGCGATCATGAGGCGCTGGCGCTGTCCGCCGGAGATGCCGCCGCCGCCCTCGGTGA
>CAMOLV010000107.1 GCA_946619045.1 uncultured Coriobacteriales bacterium
GCACGAGGATGCCCAGGTGCTCGAGCAGCACCTTGGTGCCGATGAGGATGAGGATCACGCCGCCGGCGATGGTGGAGAGCTTGCGGTGCTTGTCGCCGAAGCGGTTGCCGATCACCACGCCCGCGAAGCTCAATGCGAACGTGATCACGCCGATGAGCAGCACCGCGGGCACGATGCGGATGTTGAGCGATGCCAGCGCGATGCCGGAGGTCAGCGCGTCGATGGAGGTCGCGATCGCCAGCATGACGAGCTCGCCCAGCGGAACGCGGTCGACCGAGCCGCGCTCGATCTCCTCGTCGTCGGCGAGCGCCTCGTGGATCATGCTGCCGCCGATGAAGCCGAGCAGGATGAAGGCGATCCAGTGGTCGACGGGCTCGATGAGCCAGAGGAACTGGGTGCCGAGCGCCCAGCCTATGAGCGGCATGCCTCCCTGGAAGATGCCGAACGCCAGCGCGATCTCGAGCGCCGTGATCCAGTTGATGCGCGCCATGCCGAGGCCCTTGCAGACGGCCACGGAGAAGGCGTCGAGCGAGAGCCCGACGGCAAGAAGTATCAGTTCGATCAAACCCACGGCGTTACTCCAAGGTCTCCGCGCACTGCGCGAGCAGGTCGATGATGGGCAGGTGCTGCGGGCAGGCGCCCTCGCACTGGCCGCATGCGATGCAGTCGGATGCGCGGCTGCCCTCGGCCGTCGCCGCAGCGTACATCTCGCGTGCGTGCCCGGTCTGGCCGTTGCCCAGGTGCTCGTTCATGGCCGAGAAGATAGCGGGGATCGCGATCTGCTGCGGGCAGCCCGCGGTGCAGTAGCGGCACGACGTGCACTGGATGATGCCCGACTTGCCGAGCGCGATCTGCGCCTGGCGGATGACCTCGCGCTCCTCGGCGTCGAGGGGCTTGAAGTCGCGCATGAACGAGAGGTTGTCGGCCATCTGCTCGATGTTCGACATGCCCGAGAGCACGGCCATCACGCCGGGCAGCGACGCCACGAAGCGGATCGCCCACGAGGCGGGGGAGGCGTCGGGGTTCGCGGCCTTCAGGATGCGCGCGACGTCCTTGGGCGGGTTCGCGAGCTTGCCGCCCTTGACCGGCTCCATGACCACGATATCCTTGCCGTGCGCACGTGCCACCTCGTAGTTGGCGCGCGACGTGACCTTGGGATTCTCCCAGTCGGCGTAGTTGATCTGCAGCTGCACGAACTCGGCGTCGGGATGCTTGGTCAAGAGCTCGTCCAGCAGCTCGGGGCCGTCGTGGTACGAGAAGCCCCAGTGGCGGATGGTACCCTCGCGCTTGAGCTGCGCGGCGTAGTCCCAAAGCCCCATGCGGTCGTACTTGCCGATGTTGCTCGCCATGATGGTGTGCAGCAGGTAGTAGTCGATATAGCCGGCCTGCGTGCGCTTGAGGCTGGTCTGGATCTGCTTCTTCGCCATGCTCGCCGTTGGCGCCGCGGGCCCGTAGAGCTTCGTGGCCAGCGTGTACGACTCGCGCGGATGGCGGCTCGTGAGCGCCTTGCGCACGGCGTCCTCCGAGCCCGGATAGACGAGCGCGGTATCGAAATAGGTGAAGCCCGCCTCGAGGAACATGTCGACCATGGTGCAGGTCTGCTCGATATCGATGCCGATTCCCTTGCGCGGCAGGCGCATGAGGCCGAAGCCCAGCTGCGACATGGCAACCCCCTTTTGCCGTGTATGCGTTCGTTCGATTGTAGCGCGTGGATGTTGCCGGATGAACAACGGCCGCCCGAAGGCGGCCGCGGCGGTGCTGCACGGTGCTGCGATCCTATGCGCTCTTCTTGCGGAACGGCAGGAAGAACGCACCAACGAGGACGAATGCCAGCACGGCGAGGATGCCGATGTAGACGAACCATTGCCACTGCGCGGTGAGCGCGAGGTTGATGGGGGTGCGGAAGGTGAAGAAGAAGTTGGGCGTGTTCTCGACCGAGAGGAGCGTGGTGCCCGCGTAGATGGGGTACGCGAACGCCGAGTTGAGGTAGAGCGAGATGAACCCGAACGCGTAGACGAGGGCGATCGTCGACCAGAAGTGCTTGAAGGTGAGCTTCACCTCTCCGCTCCGCGCGATGTAGATGCCCAGGATGACGAGCATGGAGTGGTAGATGAAGAACTGGTAGCCGATGGGATGCGTGAACGCCTGCGCGGGCGTGATGCCGTTGGTGAAGATGGAAGGCAGCAGGAGCGCGAAGAACGCGCCGATGATGCACGTGGGATACATGAACGCGAGGATGGTCTCGCGGTTGCGCTTGCTCTCGGCGAAGCGCACGTAGAAGATCAGGAAGATCTGGACTGAGCAGAGGTGGAACGGCAGATGGCGCCACTCCATGAACATGTGCATGGCGGTGCCGTCGGCGGAGGGCACCATCTGGATGTTGGCGAAGATCTTGATCATCTCGGAGATGGCGGCGAGCACGCAGGCGACGTTGAGGAACTTCTCAAGCGGGATGTGCTTGGATAGCAGCCACCTCGAGACGAAGACGATGGCGATGATGCTGATGGCGAGCCAGATGATGTGCTGCAAGCTGAACATGGCGCCTCCCACTCTCGCGTGCGGTCTCGAACCATGATAGGCGCATGAGGCGCGGTTCGGGGCGGCAAATGGCCGAAACTGGCCGATACGCCGACCAAGGGAGCATGCACGGGCTCGACGAGCGGGTATCATGAATCTGTTGCACTGCACGCGGATGGAGGCACCGATGAGCAATCTCGCAACCTATGTGGACCGGTTCTTCGACAAGCTCGAGCTCACCGCCGATGTCGAGGAGGGCCACAGCTACAAGGCGTACCTGCGCACGACGATGGCGGCGTTCCTCGCGCACGAGAGCGACGACAGCGCATTCGAGGTCTACCGCATGTTCTTCGACAGCTACCGCATCGCGGTGGAGGGGGAGAACAACCCGTTCATCGACCTCGTCGACCTGCTGCGCTCCTACGAGGAGACGGCTGCGACCCTGATCGACAAGCAGCGCGACCATTTCGTGCATGCGGTCAACGTCTTCGCGACGGGCCTCGCGATCTGGGTGGAGAACCCGCATCTGCGCGCCGCGTTCGACGCTGCGGTGCCCGAGCCGGGATTCTCGTGCGCGCACACCACGACCTATGAGGAGTTCTTCTTCCGCTGGGGCATCGCGTCGCTCTTCCACGACGTGGGCTATCCGGTGGAGATCGTGGGCCATCAGATCAACCGCTTCATGCGCATCGTCGCCGATATGGACGGCGCCGAGGTGCGCGTCAAGGCGCGCATCACCTACGAGAATTTCGATGAGCTCAACCACATCGCGGAGATCATGCCCGCCGAGCAGCTCACGGCGGCGTACCGCGCGGCGTACCCCGATGCCGCCGGCCTCGACCTCATGGCACCGCTCGACCTGCTCGCGCACAGCATCCACCGCTCGTTCGGGGTCGACATCGCGCAGGTCAAGAGCGCGCTCGACGGATTCGTCGACACGATGGCGTCCACGGGCTTCATCGACCACGGCTATTACAGCGCGCTCATCGTCCTCAAGTGGTACGGCTTCGCGCTCCAGCAGGCCGGCGACGACCCCGAGCGCCTCTTCTGGCCCGTGCTCGACGCTGCGCAGGCCATCTTCCTGCACAACTGGTACCGCACCGGCCTCCAGAGGGAGCCCTTCTCGCTCGGGCCCATGCGCGCCGCCGACAACCCCATCGCGTACCTGCTCATCCTCTGCGACGAGCTGCAGGAGTGGAACCGCGAGGCCCGCGGCATCATCACCCGCACGATGACGCTCGCCGACACCGTGCACATCTCGCTGGGCGAGGACTACCTGGCGGCGACCTACGTCACCAAGTCGGGACGCCTGCCTGAGGATTTCTGCGACAAGAAGGAGGCGCTGCTCGGCAGCGTGCTCGAGCTCGGCGACCTGTTCGGCGCCGGTATCGATATCGACGCCGAGTCGCTCGACAGCTTCTACAACCTCAAGCCTCGCCTCGAGTCGGTCTCCACGCGTCCGCTGCTCAAGGACATCGAGCTCCTCGCCATCGCCGTGCATGCGCGCTACAACGAGGAGCAGGTCGCGCGGTATCCGGACAAGCCGCTGAGCTACCCGCATTTCTCCGATCTCCCCGACGACCTCAAGTATTCGAACATGCGCCAGGCGCAGGGCATCTACGATAAGCTCGAGCTCGTGGGCTATACCATGCGGCCCAAGGGCGCGCCGGGCGCCGTCGCCGAGTTCTCGCCCGAGGTGATCGAGGCCATGGCGCGCTACGAGCACGATGCGTGGATGCGCGAGCGGCTCGCGCTGGGGTGGACGCTCGGCGAGCGCAACGTCGAGCTCAAGAAGTCGCCCTACCTCGTGCCCTACGACGAGCTCACCGAGGAGATCAAGGAGCTCGACCGCGATGCCGCGCGCAACATCCCCATCCTCGCCGACCGCATAGGGATGGCCATCTATGAGCTCTGATTGGTCCTACAAGCTCCTGCCAGACGACGCCTACGGCGACGAGATGACCGTGCGCCTCGAGGACGCGTACCACGAGGCCGATGAGGCGAGCGTTTCCGCGCAGCGCACCTATCGGCGCATCCTCGCCGCGCTTGCGGCTGCGAGCACCGCGGTGGCGTTCACGTTCCTCTTCTACGATGCCTATGGGCTGCTCGTCGGCCTGGTCCTCTGCGGCCTCGCGCTCGTGGCCGAGGTGGTCCTCTCGCGCCGGGCGAAGCGCCTCGACTGCCACCGCACCTTCATCGAGCAGCGCGTGCTCGCCGAGGCGCTGCGCGTGCAGATCATGCTCCGCTACGCGGGCAGCGACCTGCATGTGGGCGACCTGCTCACCTGGTCGCAGCTCGAGGAGACGGGATGGGTGCGCGACCGTTTGGAGGGGCTCGTGGGCGATGCGATGCCCGCCGAGCGCCACGGCATCCGCGCCTGCTGGGTCGAGGACCAGCTCAACTACCATGCCAAGGCGATCGGGCGCACCGAGCGCGACGTGGTGCGCTCCGAGCGCATCGTGCGCGTCGCCATGTGGGCGAGCGCCGCGCTGTACGTGGGGCTCATGGTCTTCGAGGTGTTCGTGGGCGGCAGCATGGACGCCGATGTGTGGCGCGTCGCGCTCAAGTTCCTGCTCGGAGGCGCCTCCGCCGCCACGGTGTTCATCGCGAACTACTACGACAAGGTCTCGCTCGGCCGCGTGTACGCGGACCATATCAAGATGGAGCGGTTCTTCACCCGCGCGCTCGGCGAGCTCGATTCCCACGGCCAGACCGATGCGGTGCTCGAGCGCATCGCCCGCGAGGAGCTCATCGAGAACGGCAACTGGTACTCCTACC
>CAMOLV010000108.1 GCA_946619045.1 uncultured Coriobacteriales bacterium
CCAGGCGCCGCGGGTGGTGTAGCCCTCGATGGCGTGGGTGAGGGCGTCCATGCCGGTGGCGGCGGTGAGGCCGGCGGGCATGGAGGCCATCATGTCGGGGTCGACGATGGCGACATCGGGGATGTCGTTGGTGTCGACGCACACGAACTTGCGGACCTTCTCGGGGTCGGTGATGACGTAGTTGATGGTGACCTCGGCCGCGGTGCCGGCGGTGGTGGGCACGGCGATGGTGAAGGTGGCGTGGTTCTGGGTGGGGGCGACGCCCTCGAGGGACACGACGTCGGCGAACTCGGGATTCTCGGCGATGATGCCGATGGCCTTGGCGGTGTCCATGGAGGAGCCGCCGCCGATGGTCACGATGACGTCGGCCTCGGAGGCCTTGAAGGCCTCGACGCCGTCCTGGACGTTCTTGATGGTGGGGTTGGGCTTGATCTCGGAGTAGAGGCTCCAGGGGATGCCGGCGGCGTCGAGCAGGTCGGTGACCTTGGAGGTAACGCCGAACTTGACGAGGTCGGGGTCGGAGCAGACGAAGGCCTTCTTGAAGCCGCGGCGCTGGATCTCGCCGGGGATCTCGTTGATGGCGCCCGAGCCGTGATAGCTGATGTTGTTGAGGACGAAACGATTAGCCATGGAAACCTCCTGTTCGATGGAAACGTTACCAACGATTATAGGCGTCGAGTCAGATTCGACCGTTTGCCTGAACCATCTCCATGCGAACGATATCGAATCGCCGCCAATGGGTAGTATCGAACCAAGTCCGAATCCACAAGAGAAAGAAATGGCGAGGCGCACATGGCTACCCTTTTCGATGAGCACCCCGAGATGAACGATGACTTCGCGAGCTTCGTCTTCGCGGCGAAGAAGGCGCAGAGCTTCCTCACCGAGCTCCTGCAGCCCGCGTCGCGCGGGCACGAGTTCGCCGTGCTCTGCCGCAGCTGGAAGCGCTCGGTCGAGGAGGGGTCGTACGTCTCGAAGCCGGATCAGGTCGCCTTCCAGGTATTCGAGGGCGCCGACCCGTCGGTCACGCTCTGCGCGGTCATCAAGCCCAACAAGTACGAGGGCGCGCAGCCGTGGGCGCTCACCTATGCGGGCAAGGATTCGTTCTCGACGCTCGCGGGCGTCGCGGTCTCGGACGCTGCAGAAGCGCCCGTCGAGGATACCGTGCAGGAGCAGGCCGTCGAGCCCGAGCCCCAACCCGAACCTCAGCCCGAGCAGGCTCCTGCGCCGGCAGCGCCGAAGAACGCCCCGATGACCAACGCGAGGGACCTGAAGGACTATGCGTTCATCTGGATGGGCCCCGGAAGCACCTTCTTCAAGGAGCTCGCCGCCCTCGCGCAGCCCGAGGCTTGGGGATTCTCCGAGGGAGACTACTCCGTCCTCTACAGCTACATCGTCCAGACGTTCTACAAGCTGCGCCGCGACGGCCTGGTCCTCGAGAACGAGGAGCGCACCTTCGCAGCTATGAACACCGGCCTGGTGACGCCGCGCTACGAGGACATCTACCTCTGCTTCAAGCCCAACACCAAGGCCGGTCACCAGCCCTGGTGCTATGCCGGCGTATGCACGCAGTACGATAACCGCGACAAGGGCAAGGCGCTGAGCACGACGCTCCGCAACACCTTCCGCGAGATGCCCAAGCGCGCGACGTTCTTCTCGGATGTGAGCGACATCGTGTTCGACGCCACGAAGGACGTCGTCTGCAACTGGGACCACATCATCGTCGAGAACATCGACCGCATCCCGACCGACTTCATCGCGAACCAGCTCTACGACAAGCAGGCGGCCGAGATCCGCGAGCTCGTCGAGTCGATCGACTACGATCCCGACCACGGCACGATCCAGGACCCCTTCGGCGACCACGCCACGGGCAGCGCTGGCGCGCAGTTCGACGAGCTGCGCAGCTTCCTCCAGAGCTCCCCCATGCACTTCAACCGCATCAAGTCGGCGATGGAGGGCGCCCTCGACCGGGCGATCAAGCGCGCCGAGTACAGCTTCCGCACCGGCGTGCCCAGCTTCTACCCCACCATCAACAAGGTGCAGATCCTGCTTCCCCTCGGCCTGGTCGACGAGGACCAGCCCGACTGCGCGCTCGTCGCCGCGAAGGACCGCTGGGGCAACTACGAGGGCAAGACGATCCTCACCCTGCGCATGGCCTACAACAACGCGCGCCTGCTCTGCAGGCCCGAGTCGGAGTGGCTGAAGGTAGGTTAGGCGCCGGAGGCGGACGGCTACAGCGTGCGCAGCGCGTCGACGACGGCGGTCTTGCCCGCGGTCTTCTCGTCGACCTGCTTGATGATGCGGGCCGGGCAGCCCGCGACGACGGTGTGCGGCGGCACGTCCTCGACGACGACGGCGCCCGCCGCGACGACGGCGCCCTCGCCCACACGGCATCCCTCGATGACGACAGCGTTGGCCCCGACGAGCACGTTGTCCTCGATGACGACGGGCGTCGCGCTCGCCGGCTCGATGACGCCCGCGAGGACGGCGCCGGCGCCGATGTGGCAATGCGCGCCAACGATGGCGCGCCCGCCGAGGATGGCGCCCATGTCGATCATGGTGCCGGGGCCGACGACGGCGCCGATGTTGATGACCGCGCCCATCATGACGACCGCGTTGTCGCCGATCTCGACCTGCTCGCGGATAAGCGCGCCGGGCTCGATGCGGGCGTTCACGTTCTTGAGGTCGAGCAGGGGCACGCCGGAGTTGCGTCGGTCGTTCTCGATGACGCAGTCGACGATGCCGTCCGAGGCGTCCGCGAGCACGGGGGCGATATCGGCCCAGTTGCCCATCACGATGAGGTCGCCGTTGCCGAACACATGGGCATCGCCGAAATCGGGAGCGGCGGCTCCGTCGGCGAGCTTGAGGTAGACCTTGACGGGCGTGGTCTTGGGCGCGTTGGCGATATAGGCGATGAGCTCTTCCGCTTTCATGGCGTTCCTCTCTAGAACATCAGGTCGTCGAATGTATAGAGGCCGGGCTCGCGGCCGAGAAGGCGCTTTGCCGCCGCGATGGCGCCGGCAACGAAGATCTGGCGGCTCGCCGCGCGATGCGTGAGCACGACCTCCTCGTCGGTCCCGAAGAAGTGTACCTCATGGGTGCCCGCGACGGTTCCTCCACGCAGCGCATGCATGCCGATCTGGTTCTTGGGACGCACGCCCGTGATGCCTGACCGTCCGTCGACGACCTCGCATGCGCCTTCGGGATCCACGGCCGCGAGCAGGAGCTTCGCGGTGCCGGACGGCGCGTCGGCCTTCTGGTTGTGGTGCGTCTCGACGATCTCGATGTCGTATCCGGCGAGGGCCTCCGCCGCCTGGGCGGCGAGGCGCTTGAGCACGGCGACGCCGAGCGAGTAGTTGGACGAGTGGACCACGGGTGCAGCCTCCCCGAGCGCGGCGAGCGCCTCCATGTCCTCCTCCGTGAAACCGGTCGTTCCCGAGACGAGCGCGGCATGCGTGCGGCGCACGTACGCGGCGGTGTGGGGAAGCGATGCCGGACGCGAGAAATCGATGGCGAGGTCGGCGGCGGGAGCCATCGAGTCGAGCTCGTCGGCGTTCGCGACGTCGTAGCGGCCTGCGAGCTCGAGCCCCTCGGCCTCCTCGACGGCAGCGCAGATGAGCTTGCCCATGCGCCCCTCGGCGCCGATGACGATGACGCTAGCCAAGGAGACCACGCTCCCCCATCACACGCTCGAGGCGGGCACGGTTGGCCTCGCTCATGGGGAACAGCGGCGAGCGGTAGTTCTCGCCCATCATGCCCATCATGGCGAGCGCCGCCTTGACGGGGATGGGGTTGACCTCGCAGAACAGGGCGTGCACCAGGTCGAGGCCGTCGAGCTGGATGCGCAGGGCGGTCTGGTAGTCGCCGCCCAGGTAGCTCGCGACCATGTCGTGGCAGATGGCGGGCTCGACGTTGGCCCACACGCTGATGACGCCCGAGCCGCCCAGGGACAGGATCGGCACGACCATGTCGTCGTTGCCGGAGTACATGCGGAAGTCGTCGGAGAGGTACTTCGCGACGGACGTGGCATAGCTGATGGAGCCGGACGCCTCCTTGATGCCCATCACGTTGGGGTGCTCGCACAGGCGCGCAACGTTGGCCTCGCTGATGGAGCATCCCGTGCGGCCGGGGATGTTGTAGAGGATCGAGGGGATCTCGGTCTGGTCGAGGACGGTGGCGAAGTGGCGGTAGATGCCCTCCTCGTTGCTCTTGTTGTAGTACGGGGTGATGAGGAGCAGGCCGTCGCAGCCGATCATCTGCAGGCTCTTGGCCTTGTTGAGCGACTCGTGCGTGGCGTTGGAGCCGGCGCCGCCGATGACGGGGATGGCGCCGTTCACGCGGTTGACGACGTGCTGCGCCACGGCCACGTCCTCGGCGTCGGTCATCGTCGAGCTCTCGCCCGTGGTGCCGAGCACGAGGATGCCGTCGGTCTTGTTCTCCAGATGGAAGTCGACGATGCGGTCGAGCGCGTCGAAGTCGATGTCGCCGTTGTCCTTGAAGGGCGTGACGAGGGCGACGATGGAGCCGGTGAGGTTGCGGATGTTTGCTGCCATGGGGCGTTCCTTTCTAGAGCAGCTGGCTGATCGCAGCTGAGAAGTCCTGATCGATGTCGAGCGTCGCGAAGTAATCCGAGGGCTTCTCGGCGCGGCGTATGAGCCGCACGGATCCATCCTCTCCGAGCAAGAGCTCCGCGGAGCGCAGCTTGCCGTTGTAGTTGTAGCCCATGGCATAGCCGTGGGCGCCGGTATCGTGGATGAAGAGCAGGTCGCCAACCTCGGCGGGCGGGAGCGCGCGGTCGCGGGCGAACTGGTCGTTGTTCTCGCAGAGGCCGCCCACGACGTTGGCGACGAGGGTGCGCTGCGCATCCTCGGCCCCCATCACGCTGATGTGGTGGTAGGCGTCGTAGATCGCGGGACGCATGAGGTCGGCGGCGCAGGCGTCGACGCCGAGGTAGGTGCGGTAGGTCTCCTTCTTGTGGATGATGCGGGTCACGAGCGCGCCGGCGGGGGCGAGCATCCAGCGGCCGAGCTCGGTGAAGATGGCGACGTCGCCCATCCCCGCAGGCACGAGCACGTCCTCGTAGGCGCGGCGGACGCCCTCGCCTATGGCGGCGATATCCGCCTCGATGTCGGTCTCGCGATAGGCGACGCCCACGCCGCCGGAGAGGTCCACGAAGGAGATGGCGATGCCCAGCTCGTCGCGCACGCGCACCACGAGCTCGAAGAGCAGGCGCGCGAGCGTGGGATAGTACTCGTTGCCCTGCGCGTTCGAGAGCAG
>CAMOLV010000109.1 GCA_946619045.1 uncultured Coriobacteriales bacterium
AGCTTGGGGAAGATGTAGAACGCCGCCTTGGGCTTGACCACGCTGACGCCATCCATGGCGCAGAGGCGCTCGTAGACGAAGTCGCGCTGCTGGCACACGCGGCCCGTGGGCACCACGTAGTTCTTGACGCTCTGGTAGCCGCCGAGCGCGGTCTGCACGATGGACTGCGCGGGCACGTTGGAGCACAGGCGCATGTTGCTCATCATGTTGATGCCCTCGATGAGCCCCTTGCCCAGGCGCTTGTTGCCCGATATGGACATCCAGCCGATACGCCAGCCGGCGATCATGTGGCTCTTGGAGAGGCCGTTCATCGTGATGCAGAAGAGATCGGGCGCCAGGCTCGCGATGGAGACGTGCTCCTCCCCGTCCATGATCAGGCGGTCGTAGATCTCGTCGGCGAGGATGATGAGCTGGTGCTCGCGCGCCACCTCGACGATCTCCTGCAGCACCTCGCGCGGGTAGAGGGCGCCCGTGGGGTTGTTGGGGTTGATCACGACGATCGCCTTGGTGGCGGAGGTGATCTTGGAGCGGATGTCCGCGATGTCGGGGATCCAGCCGGCCTGCTCGTCGCAGATGTAGTGCACGGCCTTGCCGCCGGCGAGCGTGACGCATGCGGTCCAGAGCGGGTAGTCGGGGCTGGGGACGAGGATCTCGTCGCCGTTGTCGACCATGGCCTGCATGGTGAGGTTGATGAGCTCCGAGACGCCGTTGCCCGTGTAGATGTCGCTCATCTGCACGTTGGGGATGCCCTTGAGCTGGTCGTACTGCATGATGGCCTTGCGCGCGGAGAACAGGCCCTTGCTGTCGGAGTAGCCCTCGGTCTCGGTGAGCTGGCTCGCCATGTCCTGGACGACCTCGTCGGGGGTTCGGAACCCGAATGGCGCGGGGTTGCCGATGTTGAGCTTCAGGATGTGGATGCCGTTCTCCTCCATGCGCATGGCCTCGTCGAGCACGGGGCCGCGGACGTCGTAGGACACATGGTCGAGCTTGCTGGATTTGTTGAACGTGCGCATGACGGGAACCTCCTGTTTGGGTTCAACGGCAGGGATGGGCTGGATTGCCGGTTCAAGTTCAAGATTGGTCTCAAGGATTGCGGAGAGGAAGGCGAGCATATCGCGGCGCGGCTCGGTCTTGCCCGAGAGATACTGGCTGAGCTGCGATTTTCCCAGCTTGATGCCCTGCTCTTGAGCCATGTGGACCACGTCGACCTGCTTGAGGCCACGGGCCTGCATGGCCGCCTTGAGCCGCTCTGCGAAGGTCGTCTGCGCCATCTCGCCTCCAAAAGTTCAAGATTTGCTCCCGAATAAGGATACGAGTTCAATTATGGCCCAAATAGTTCAATTTTGCGAACGGTAACATTGCGCGGGAAAACCCTACCCCTCACGGTATCCGCTCGCTCCGCAGCACCTCCCGCCCATACAATATGCGCAGGTCGGGATTATCGCGCAGGCAGATCTTGGGAGGTCATCATGTTCAGGTTCTGGGGTGACGGCTCGCAGCAATCGAAGGACCTCGTCGACGGCATCGTGGTCCGAAGCACGGAGAACTTCAACTGGACGTTCATCTTCATCCTCGCCGTGGTGTTCTACGTGTATTGGAGCGAGTTCCACAAGAAGGAGTTCAAGGTCATCTTCGCAGGATTCGCCCTCTACGGCGTGCACTGGCTCTACGAGATCTGCAATGCCATCATCGCGCACTTCGCAGGGTATCCGCTCTGGTCGGTGAGCAACGAGTCCACCACGTTCATCCTGCTCATCGGCGTATGCTGGGAGCTCTCGATGATGTTCTCGCTCGCAGGCATCATCTCCTACAAGATGCTGCCCGACGATCCCAAGGCCCGGTACTTCGCGAAGGACGGGCGAAAGGGCATCAGCGCCAAGCTCGCGGGCGCCATCAGCATGGCGCTGCTCTTCGCCCTCGTGGAGAGCTTCCTCGCGGGCACGAGCAACCACTCGTTCATCTGGGTCTATCCGTGGTGGGGCGTGCTGCCGGTGTTCATCACCACGTATATCCCCTTCTTCCTGGCATGCAACTACGTGCCCGACTGGGAGCCCAAGCGGCGCACGCGCTTCCTCGTGGGCATCTGGGCGCTGGACGCGCTGCTTTTGGTCACGCTCATTCCGCTCGGCATCATCTAGTACGGCTCAGTCGCATCGTATTCGCCGTACTCGCAGCCCATATGGGCGGCATCGAGTATATCGACGAGTTTCCAGTCGAGCCCCGCGCGCTCGAAGAGCTGCACGGTGCCGCGGCCGTTGCCGCCGTTCCAAAGCCGCGTGTGGCGCGCCTGGCCGTCGGGCGCCTCATAGCGGATCAGCAGCATGTCTGCCTTATCGCAGACCACGTCGGTGATCATGCGCGCATGCACCGTCTCCTGCTCCACATGCCAGATGACCTGGGTATCGGTCTCATGGCATGAGAACTGCGTGCGGCTGCCCGTCCAGAGCTTCGAGAAGTTGAACTCGTAGGGCGTCCCCTCCAAGACGAGCTCGCCGAGGAGCTTGCGATCGAGCGCGACGGGACCCACCTTGGGCCGACCGCCGCCGATCTCGAGCGCGGACTCGTTAAGGCGCCTGCCGCTCGACCTGCTCGTAAGGTCGGAGCTCGCAAGCCACACCCACGGCGTGGTGAAGTCGCTGCCCCAGTTCTTGTCGGCATATCCGTAGCACGTCTCGGGGTCAACGAGGTAGCGCTCGCCGTCGAGCACGACCTCGCCCTCGTAGGCGCACTTCACGCCCTCGGCATGCCAGAACATCTGGAACGCCTCGGTCGCGCGCACGGGATCGCTCGCGCCGTAGCCCACGTTGAACGCGATGAGCTTATCGACGCGCAGCGAGAAGGACATGCTGCCCGCATCGCTCATCCATTCGGGGTGTGCCGCCGCATCCTCGGCGGAGACATCCACCGAGCCCTCGAGACGCGTCTCGCACGCCAAACAGTCGTCAGCCCTCACGCTGAACGGCACGCCGGAATCGACCGTCACGTCATCCCATGCGAAGAACCGGTGCAGCTGCTTCGCATCATGGCCCCACGTGCCGCATTTGACCATGAGATACGACGGCCGGCGTCCGTCGCGAGCGCCGTCGGGTCCCATGCCGAAGAGCGGCTCCGCGCCTCCGAGCTCGGGGTTCACCGTGAAGAACTCGATGAAGAAGGGGCGCTCCTCCCCCGTCTCGGCATGGTGTGCGGTGAACGAATGCCACCACCAGTCGTAGCCCATATGCGCCAATCCGCCCTCGAGCATGAAGCGGTCGCGCGAGATATCGTGGGTAGTAGCCGACATGATGTCCTCCCTTTCAGGCTTTCACGCATGACAGTGTATACCCGTGCTTCGAGACGCCCGATGCCCCATGCAGACAGAGCAGGCCTTTTGTCAAAAACAGCGGCGTAAAGCCGTACCGCGTGCATATACGCCACGGCTGCCAATTTCCTGCCCTCCCCCGCCCATCGACGGGATACACTCGTAGGGATGCATGTCCCCGCCCCATCGCGGATTCGACGAAGGGAAGAGATTATGGACAAGACCAGCAAGATCGACGAGATGCTCGAGGACGAGGCCGCGAAGCTCGAGGCCGCGGAGGATGCTCCCGAGGCGGACGCCGACGCCACCGTCATGATGCCCGTGCTCAACATCGAGGAGACGGTTTCGGAGCCTGCTGCGGCGGCCGCGCCGGCAGATAAGACCGGGACGGGCATCAATGCCGCCGTCATCAATCCCAGGGCCGACCTTGCCGCGATCGACGCGCTCGAGAACGAGCTCTTCGCGCTGAACTACGCGGCGAACGAGATCTCCAGCCTCGGCGAGGTCATCGATCCCGACGGAGCCACCGACGATCGCGGCGAGGTGCTGGGCTACCTCATGCAGAAGAGCCAGGAGGCGCTCTGCGCGCCCGAGATCGGCGCCGTGCTCGACCGCCTCGAGGCAAATCCCGCCGTCCTCAATTCCATCCAGGCGGCGCAGGTCAAGATCCTGAAGCGCGACCGTGCGCAGCTGCTCGACGTCCCCGTCGAGGAGCAGGTCGCCCTCGGCAAGCTCCAGAACGAGGCGAGCGCCGTCTGGCACAAGGCCAAGCTCGCCAACGATTGGGAGAGCTTCGAGCCCTACCTCGACCTCATCGTCGAGGCGCAGGTCCGCATCGCGGGCTACAAGAACCCCCGGAAGGATCCCTACGATGTTTGGCTCGA
Source organism: uncultured Coriobacteriales bacterium (assembly GCA_946619045.1). Lineage (GTDB taxonomy): Bacteria > Actinomycetota > Coriobacteriia > Coriobacteriales > Atopobiaceae > RUG721. The sequence goes on from CAMOLV010000109.1 coordinate 4,186, forward strand.
CGAGTTCGAGCACGACACCGACCGCTCCTTCTACGACGCGTTCTTCTCAGAGCTCAAGGAGACCGTCGTCCCGCTGCTCGCCGATGTCGTCGCGGCAAGCCAGCCCACCGAGAGGGTCACGGGCGCGTTCGGCGAGGCGCGCCAGTGGGCGCTCGCCCACGATCTCGTCGAGCTCGAGGGCCTCGACAAGGACCGCCTCTGGATCGGCGCCACCGAGCATCCCTTCACGGGCGGATCCAGCCGCAACTTCGTCATCGTCACCGGCCATGTGCATGAGGACGACGTCATCTCCAACGTCTACTCCATCCTCCACGAGGGCGGGCATGCGCTCTACGAGCAGAACGTCGACGAGCGTCTCAACCGCACGAGCCTCAACGGCGGCACGTCGAGCGGCATGCACGAGGCGCAGTCGCGCTTCTTCGAGAACTACGTGGGCCGCTCCAAGGCGTTCGCGCGCCCGCTGCTCAACCTCATGAAGCAGCACTTCCCCGGCCCGATGGGCGGCGTCACGCCCAACCAGCTCTACATCGCCGTGAACCGCGCTGAGCCCGGCCTCATCCGCACCGAGGCCGACGAGCTCACCTACCCGCTGCACATCATGGTTCGCTACGAGATCGAGCAGCTGCTCTTCTCGGGCGAGGCCAAGGCATCCGACGTTCCCAAGCTCTGGCGCGAGAAGTACAAGAGCTACCTGGGCCTCGACGTGCCCGATTACACGCGCGGCCCGCTGCAGGACGTGCACTGGTCCGAGGGCCTCTTCGGCTACTTCCCCACCTACGCGCTGGGCAGCGCCTACGGCGCGCAGTTCAAGCACAAGATGGTCGAGGACGGCGTCGATTTCGACGGCGCCTGCGCCTCGGGCGACCTCGCGCCGATCCGCGAGTGGCTGACCCGCAACATCTGGCGCTACGGCCGCTCCAAGGATCCCGCGGAGATCGTGCTCGCAGCATGCGGCGAACCCTTCTCGGCGCACTACTTCTGCGAGTACCTGCGCGAGAAGTTCAGCGCGATCTACCGCCTGAAGGCATAGCGTGCGCGCCGTCATCCAA
>CAMOLV010000110.1 GCA_946619045.1 uncultured Coriobacteriales bacterium
CGAAATCCTCGGGGAGCTCGGGGGAATCGCTCTCGTATTCCCAGCCGCAAACGGTGCAACGGAACGTGTACGTCTTCTCTTCTGTGCCCATCGGAACCACCCCCCTATCCGTGGTCTCCCACTTGCGGGAAACCGTGCTTACTCTCTATGTACCCATCATACATGAAAACATTTTCCACCGCCATGCATGCGGTAGGGATTCGCCTGCGGACGGTCTATCCTTCGGGCACGTACGCCGATGCCTTGGGCGGGGTCTTGCCCTTGAGGACCGTGTGGTAGTAGCCGTATGTCATGTGCGGGTCGTCGGAGAGAACGGCGGCATCCTTGACCTCGCCCACGAAGATCACGTGCGTGCCCACGTCGAGCGTCTTGACGATCTCGCATGCGAGCATGGCGACGGCGTTGTCGGGCGTGTAGGGGTCGCCGAGGATGGTATGCTCGACCGTCACGCCGTCGAACTTGGCGAAGTCGCGCGAGGTGCGGAAGCCGAAGCGGCCGATATAGGGCATGTCGGCCTTCTCCGAGACGAGCGTGAGCGCGAAGTGCCCGGACTTCTCGAGGATCCCCTCGGTGTAGTTCTCCTTGTTGACGACCACCTGGACCTGGAGCGGCTGGCTCGTGAGCTGCAAGCCCGTGTTGATCAGGCAAGCGCTCACCGTTTCGCCATCTTGGGTCGACACCACATACAGTCCGCTCGTGATCCTGTGCAGAGCCTTCGTATCCATGGTTCTCCCTTCTCTGTCCCAAGCGTGTTCGCAGCTAGCGGCTACGCTCCTTCAACGCACGTTGGATCTCGCGATTCACATCGCGCTTGGCCATGTCGTCGCGCTTGTCGTAAAGCTTCTTGCCGCGTCCGAGCCCGATGGTGAGCTTGACGCGGTTGTGCTCGTCGAAGTAAAGCTGCAGGGGCACGAGGGCCACGCCCTTGAGGCGGAGCTTGCGGTCGAGGTAGTCGATCTGCCGCTTGTGGAGCAGGAGCTTGCGCTTGCGGTCGGGGTCGACGTTCCACACGGTGCCGTGGCTGTAGGGAGGGATGTGCACGCCGTGGAGCCATGCCTCGCGGTCGCGGATGAGGCAGAAGGCGTCGGTGATCTGGCAGGCGCGCTCGCGGATGCTCTTGACCTCGGTGCCCGTGAGCACCAGACCCGCCTCGAACGTCTCGTCGATGAAGTACTCGAAGCTCGCCGAGCGGTTCTTGGCTATGACGTGGATGTTGGGCTTCTCCTTGCCTGCGGCCTTGGGCATGCTACTCACCGGCCTCTGAGCTGCGGATAAGCTCAAGCAGCGCCATGGCGGCGGGCTCGCCCACGAGGTCGCGCGCACGCAGCGTGAAGGTGGTGGCGGCGTTGCGGTCGCCCGCGGCGGCGGCATCGGTCGCGCACATGAGCAGGCAGATCGCGATCTCGGCGTTGGCGCCGTCGGGCAGCCCCTCGGCGGCGAGGAGCTCGGTCGCCTCCTCGTCGGTCACGCCGTCGGGATCGCGCTCCGTGCCGGCGGCCTGGTCGAGCGCGGCGGAGAGGGCGGTGTCGGCCACATCGAGCTTGCGCGCCGCACGCAGGGCAGCTGCGGCGGTGCGGGGCTTCTCGCACACCTGGAAGTAGTTGGCGAAGGTGAGGAAGGCACGGGCAAGATGGCGTGCGTCGCTCGCGCGCTCGAAGACGGTGTAGGTGAGCGCCAGGTACTCCTGCGCATCGCCGGTCACGCGGAAGAGGTCGGCGAGGTCGAGGCGGGCGCCGCAATCCATGGGATTCCAGCGGATGGCCTGCTTGAGGGCCTCGATCGCCATCTCGTAGTTGCCGCTCTTTACGTAGGCGAGCGCGAGGTCGGAATAGAGGCGGTCGAGCGGCTCGTCGATGGCGCGAAGCTCGCGCGGGTCGTCCTCGACGCGGCGGTAGGCGAGCCGGTCGAAGATCGTGGGGAACGCGAACCACTGCAGCGTCTCCGTGGTGGGGCAGTTGCGGTCGACGTACTCCTCGGCATCCTCCGCGAGGCGCGAGAGCAGCTCGACGGCCTGCTCGTCATGGTCCTGCATGAGGTAGCCCTCGGCGCGCAGGATCTCGTCTGTCATATTGGTCTGAGCCATGGGACTCCTTGGAAAACCAATCGTCTATCTGCGACTCAATTATGCCCTTGCCGCGTGCCCTTCGCCAGCGTGAAGTCGATGCGGCCGCGGTCGATGTCGACGCCCGACACGCACACGGCGACGCGCTTGCCGAGGCGGTACACGGTGCCCGTGGACTCGCTCTTGAGCGTAAGGCGCGTCTCGTCGTAGTCGAACCACTCGTCGCCGAGCGCCCTGATAGGGAGGAGCCCCTCGGCATGGGTATCGTCGAGCGTCACGAAGAGCCCGAAGCCGGCGACGCCGCTCACCACGCCCGAGAAGGACTCGCCGATATGCCCGGCATAGAGCTCGGCCATCTTGATGTCGTGCGAGTCGCGCGAGGCGGAATCGGCCACGCGCTCCTGGTCGGAGCAGGACCGGCAGATCTGCGGAAGCTGCTGCTGTATCTGGGCCTGCTCGCCCGATCCCAGCTCGCCGCGCATGAGCGCCTTGAGGCTGCGGTGCACCACGAGGTCGGGATAGCGGCGGATGGGCGAGGTGAAGTGGCAGTACGCAGGGGCGGCGAGCGCATAGTGCCCCTGGTTATGCGGCAGGTAGATGGCGCGTTTCTGCGCGCGGAGGAGCAGGGCCGAGGCGAGCTCGCCTCCCGGGGTGCCCTTGGCGCGATCGAGGACCGCGGAGATGGTGAAGGGGTCGCCCGCGATGAGGCCGGCGGCATCGTCGCCGTGGATGAGCCCGAGCTCGCGCAGAGGCAGCACGGTTGCCTTGAGGTCGTCGGGCGAGGGATGCTCGTGCACGCGGTAGCAGCTCGCGACGTTCGAATCGGAGAGGATCTTGGCCACGCTCTCGTTGGCCGCGAGCATGGCCTCCTCGATGAGGCTCGTAGCCGGCGTCTTGGTGCGCACCGAGACGCCCGTGGGCGTACCGTCCTCGGCGAGGACGACCTTGGCCTCGACGGTCTCGAAGTCGACCGACCCGCGCTTGGCGCGCAGGGACTCGCGGAGGCGGCGGATCTCGTCGAGAAGCGCGAGGAGCTCGCCGATCTGCCGCGACGGCGCGGGCTTCTCGCCCACGAGCATGGCATCGACCTCGTCGTAGGCGAGGCGCGCGGACGAGCGGATGACCGAGGGATGGACCTCGGCGGACGTCGTGGCACCGCTCTTGTCGAGCATCATGCGCACGCTCATGGCGAGGCGATCCTCTTGGGGCTTGAGAGAGCAGAGCTCGTTGCAGAGCCTCTCGGGGAGCATGGGCAGCACGCGGTCGACCAGATAGACCGAGCAGGTGCGCTGCTTGGCCTCGTTGTCGATCGCGTCCCCCGCGTGCACGTAGGCCGAGACGTCGGCGATATGGACCCAGAGCTCGTAGCCGTCAGCGGTGCGGGATGCGCCGACGGCGTCGTCGAAGTCGCGCGCGTCGGCGGGGTCGATGGTGATGGCGAGCGCATCGCGCAGGTCGATGCGGTCGGGCTCCGCTGCGAGCGCGCCATCGATGTCGAGCGAGAGCGACTCCGCCTGGGCGAGCGTCGCGGGCAGGAACTCGGTGGGCAGGCCGTAGCTTGCGATGAGCGCCTCGATGGGCACGCTGAGCTCGTCTCCTGCGCCGACGCGGCGGTCGAGGGTGGCGACGGCCGCGCTCTTGCGCGTGGGATATTCCACGATGCGTGCGGCCACGATATCGCCGGCTTCGACGCCGAGACGCGACGGCGTCGGGTCCTCGGGAAGCACGAAGAAGTCGCAGTCGAGCCGGCTGTCGAGCGGCACCACCACGCCGAGCGGATCGGCGAGCTCGTAGCGCCCGAGGAACGTGGTGACGGCACGGGAGACGACATGCTGCACGTACGCGAGCTTCTCCCCGCGGAAGTTGGAGATCGAGACCTGCACGGTATCGCCGTGCATGGCCTCGCGCGTGCCGCCGCGGCCCACGCGAAAAGTCCCTTCGGGCGTCTCCACGCTGGCCTGACCGGAGCGGACCACGCTGAAGGTGCCCGTCAACAGCTGGCGGGGCTTCTTGCGATGCGGGATCTGTTCACGTTTGCGTGCCATGCCCCAATGATACCCCGAGCGGAGCAGAGCCTTTCTCGAGCACAGCTTCCCCACTGCCCCATCAAGCTCTCGCCGCACTTTGGGGCCAAAACGTACGGCAAGCAAGCGACCGTCAGCCAGACAGCTGTTTGCTGCGCTCGAGCTGTCCGACCAATCTCTCGAAAAACGAGATGTAAAACGACAACCGGGATATCCAAAGCTCTTTTGCGGCATTCGTTCCCATGGACACTTCGATCAGTTCACGCAGCTTGGCAAGTCGCTTCTCGCTGTATTGCAGCTTCTGCTCGAATCCCATATCGAGAAAGCCATCATTGCTCAGCGTTTCATGGATTCGATAGACGTCAAAGCGGTCGATATTATCCGCATCGCCGATAGAGAGTGCAAATGCCGTTCTCTCCCCGTCGAAACCCGCCTCATCATCAACGTGAATGGCAATTCCGTAGCAGATGTCATCGACCCGCTCCTCCGCAAGGCCCAGTTCCAAGAGAAACGGTCGGGCGATCTGAGCAGAGCGTCTTCCATGCTCCAGCCATCCATTCTCTCCGAACTCCTCGCAGTAGGCGACATCGTGCAAAAGGCACGCGATCGCCATCTCCGTCTCATCGAAGCCTTCCTTCTGCGCGATTTCCCGGCCGATATTCGCAACTCGGTACGAGTGCTCAAGCCGATAGGCCTTTGCATCAGGATGATTGTTCAGGAAGAGGCCGGCATCGAAGTGCTGTTTCAAAAAGGCCTCAGCCTTATCTGTCAGTTCTCGGTTCGTCATGCAACCGCGCTCACCTATCCAATAGTTGAGATCACCGCACCATTGGGGGGCGCATCGAAGCTCCGAGGGCTACTCTGCGAGAGTTTCCTCGGAGAAAGCTGTCCCCTCCGCCAAGTCTGCCTCATCCAGACCGGAAGCCGGGATAGCGAAGCTGAAGTTATCATGATCTTCGCCAGGATTCTTCCTCAAGCCCCACAGCAGGCTGCGGATTTCAAAGAACCCGGTCTCATCGTCCTTTTTGAACTGATAGGGAATAGCAGACACTGCCAGCGCGCAAAGCGCGATGCGTCCTATGATCTTTCCAGCCTTCATACGATGAACTCCTCTGTGAATCTGCAGGTGGGGGCGGTGGGACTC
>CAMOLV010000111.1 GCA_946619045.1 uncultured Coriobacteriales bacterium
ACGTAGAGGATGAGGTCGCCGTCGACCACGTGGCCGTTCTCGTCGACCGCGATGCAGCGGTCGGCATCGCCGTCGTAGGCGAATCCCACGTCGAGGCCGTTGCGCACGACGAAGCTCTGGAGGTTCTCGATATGCGTGGAGCCGGCGTTGACGTTGATGTTGAAGCCGTTGGGCACGTTGTTGGTCACATAGACATCGGCGCCCAGCGCATCGAAGACGGGCTTCGCGACGCTGGAGGCGGCGCCGTTGGCGCAGTCGAGGCCCACCTTGACGCCCTGCAGCGAGAAGTTGGCGCTCGCGATGAGGTGCGCGATGTAGCGGTTGCGGCCCTGCATGTAGTCGACCGTGCAGCCGATGGCATCGCCGGTCGCGAGCGGGATCTCGATCTTTCCGTCGATGAAGTCCTCGATCTGCTCGAGCACGTCCTCGTCCATCTTGTAGCCCTGGCCGTTGACGAGCTTGATGCCGTTGTCGTAGTAGGGATTGTGGCTCGCCGAGACCATGATGCCGCAGTCGAAGGCGCCGTCGACGACCTCGTAGCACACGCCGGGCGTGGGGATCACGTGCAGCATGTAGGCGTCCGCCCCGCTGGCGACCAGACCGGATACCAGTGCGGACTCGAACATGTAGCTCGAGCGGCGCGTGTCCTTGCCCAGCACGATGCGGGCCTTCTTGCCCTGGCGCAGACCGTAATACCAGCCTACGTACCTGCCGATGAGGAAGGCGTGCTCCACGTTGAGGCCCTCGTTGGCCTTACCGCGGAAGCCATCGGTCCCGAAGTACTTCATCTAAATCTCCTTATTCGAAATGCGAAAGCGCAGAATCGGCCGATGAATAGTGTAGCAGCCAGATGCAGGCGCAGCGCCTGTCATCGGCCTGTTTCCATGCCATGCGGCAGAGATATCGGGGTACACTATGGGCAGCGTCACCCGCGAGGTTAGGAGCATCTGTGGAAATCACCACTGCCAAGAACGATACCGCCCTGAACGTCGGCATCATCGGCCGCCTCGACACGACAACCGCCCCGCAGCTCGAGCGCGAGCTCAACGATAAGCTCGAAGATATCACCGAACTCGTCCTCGACTGCTCCGAGCTCGAGTACATCTCGTCCGCCGGGCTCCGCGTCTTCCTCGGCCTCCATAAGCTCATGATGGAGAAGGGGTCCCTGCTGGTTCTGCACCCCAACGACACCGTCATGGAGATCTTCCAGGTCACAGGCTTCGACGGAATCCTCAACATCGAGAAGTAGACGGCCATGCCCGAGAAGAGCGTCCGTGAGATGAGCGCTCGGGAGCGGCGAGGGCATTCCCTCGCCGCCCGTGTTTGGCGCTCCCTCATCATGTCGTCCGTCATTCTCGCGGTCGCAGCCATCCTGGTGGGCCTCGCCTCCCATGGATATGCCCTTCTCAACCAGCACCTCGCCGTCGCATACAACTACGCCGCCGTCACGGCGGAGCTCCTCGAGAACGAGATCGACGTAGTCGCCCTTTCCGAGAACGTCACCGAGATCTACCGGTCGCTGCCCGACGAGGAACACGCCGCGCAGGACACGCTGCGATACCGCGAGCATTTCTTCGGGGCCTCCAACGAGAGCACATCGGACTACTACCGCGCCCTCTCCATCCTGCGAAGGCTCATGAACGATGCCGACATCGAATACATCTACCTGGGCATGTTCGATCCCGAGACCGACTCGCTCGTCTATATGGTCGACCCGGACCAGAGCGACAGCAGCGAGATGGGCAAGTGGGAGCCCGTGGATCCCGAAGAGGTGCATGCGTTCCTCGACTGGAGCGGCGAGGGATATCCGTCCTACATCGGATGGACCCGGCAGTACGGATGGCTGGGCACCTGCGGCGCGCCCGTCGCCAACGAAGACGGCGAGACCGTCGCCTTCCTGTTCGCGGATGTCTCGATCCGCAGCATAGCGACGCAGCTGCTCGCATACGCTGCGCAGTTCTCCATCGTGATGCTGGTGCTCATCATCGTGGCGGCGAACCTCATCACCCGGCACTTCCAAGACACCCTCGTCGCGCCCATCAACCAGATCGCCGAAGCGGCGGAATCCTATACCGAGGACCGCGAGAGGGGCTCCGACGCCGTCGACCATTTCGCGAAGCTCGACATCCATACCGGCGACGAGGTGGAGAACCTCGCGCTCATCATGTCGGACATGGAGCACGGCCTCGCCGAATACGAGGCGAACCTCGAGCGCGTCAACGCCGAGCGGGGACGCATCGGCGCCGAGCTCAACCTTGCGAGCACCCTGCAGTCGAGGATGATCCCGAACGTCTTCCCGCCGTTCCCGGACCGCACCGAGTTCGACATCTACGCGGCGATGAAGCCGGCCCGCGAGGTGGGCGGCGACTTCTACGACTTCTTCTTCATCGACGACGATCACCTCGCGCTGGTGATCGCAGACGTCTCGGGCAAGGGCGTCCCCTCGGCGCTCTTCATGATGATGACGAAGATCCTCATCAACGACCATGCCATGCTCGGCGGCACGCCCGCGCAGATCCTCACCGACGTGAACAGGGCCGTCTGCGCCAACAACCCGGTCGATATGTTCGTGACTGTCTGGCTCGGCATCCTCGAGGTGTCCACGGGGCGGCTCACCGCTGCGAACGCCGGACACGAGCACCCCATCGTCCAGGATGGGCACGGGCGGTTCGAGACGCTGCGGGATCGGCACGGATTCGTGCTCGGCGGCGATGTCGATACGGTCTACCATGACTATGAGCTCACGCTCGAGCCGGGAGGAAGCATCTTCGTCCATACCGACGGCATTACGGAGGCCAAGGACGGGAGCGGCGAGCTCTTCGGATCCAAACGCCTGCTTGCATCGTTGAACGGGCATCAGGATGGCGCATCTGATGAGATAATCGGAGGAGTGCTGGCCGATGTCGAGCAGTTCGTGGGCGATTCGCCGCAGTTCGACGACATCACCATGCTGTGCCTGCACTACCGCGGGCCCGAGCGTTCCAAATCGGAGGGAGAGCATATGGCAGTGATGACCATCGATGCGACCGTGGAGAATATCGAGGCTGTCACGGAATTCGTCAACGAGCATCTCGAGAAGCTCTGCTGCCCTCCCAAGGCGCAGATGCAGATCGACATCGCCATCGACGAGCTGTTCAGCAACATCTCCCTGTACGCGTATGCGCCGGATACGGGCCCTGCGACGGTCTGCGTCGACGTCGAGGAGAATCCCCTCTCGGTCATTCTCACCTTCATCGACAACGGCAAGCCGTTCGACCCGCTCTCGACAGACGATCCCGACGTGACGCTTCCCGCCGAGAAGCGCGAGATCGGAGGCCTCGGTGTATTCCTCGTGAAGAAGACGATGGACAGCATCGATTACGAGTATAAGGATGGACAGAATATTCTTCGAATCAAGAAGGCGATCTAACCTGCGCAGATAGGTTCTGCGGGCTGAAGGGATTGGTTTTGGAACTGCTCGACTCTGCAATCAAGTTCGCCGTCGATGCCCATAGCGGCATGACGCGCAAGCGAAGCAACACCCCCTACATCGTGCATCCCATGGAGGCGGCCGTCATCGTCTCGACGATGACCTCGAACGACGAGGTCATCGCAGCTGCGGTTCTCCACGATGTGGTCGAGGACACGCCCGCCACGATAGACGATGTCCGCCGTCGCTTCGGCGACCGCGTCGCCAAACTCGTCGCATCCGAGACGGAGGACAAGCGCTCCGACCGCCCCGCCTCCGAGACGTGGCGCGAGCGCAAGGAGGAGTCCCTCTCCTTCCTGGCGTCGACCGACGACCTCGACGTCAAGCGCGTGTGGCTCGGGGACAAGCTGTCGAATATGCGCTCGTACTACCGGCTCTACCTCAAAGAGGGGCCCAATCTGTGGCGCAACTTCCATCAGACCGACCCGCTCCAGCAGGAGTGGTACTACCGCAGGATAGCCGACCTGCTCAGCGACCTGAGCGATACCGAAGCATGGCAGGAGTATTCCTTCCTCGTCGACCTTGTCTTTGAAGGGAACGCATAGCATGGCCACCATCTCCACCGACCTGAAGCAGGATACCCTCCACATCAAGCTGACCGGCAACATCGATTCGAGCAACGCCGCCGAAGTGGAACGCGAGATCGCCGAGAAGCGCTCGAGCGTCGCATGCTCGAGCATCGTGCTCGATTTCGCCGACCTCGGCTACATCTCATCCGCGGGCCTGCGCATCGTGCTGCGCCTGCGCAAGGAGTTCCCCGAGCTCTCGATCGTGAACGTCTCGAGCGACGTCTACGAGGTCCTCGACATGACCGGCTTCACCGAGATGGTCGATGTCCGCAAGGCATACCGCGTCCTCTCGGTCGACGGGTGCGAGGCCATCGGCCGCGGCGCCAACGGCAAGGTCTACCGCATCGATTCCGACACCATCGTGAAGGTCTACAACAACCCCGAGGCCCTTCCCGAGATCCAGCGCGAGCGCGAGCTCGCCCGCACCGCGTTCGTGCTCGGCATCCCCACCGCCATCCCCTACGACGTGGTGCGCGTGGGCGAGGGCTACGGATCGGTGTTCGAGCTGCTCGACGCCAAGAGCTTCGCTCAGCTGCTCTCGGGCGGCGAGAAGTCGGTCGAGGAGATCGCCCAGATGATGGCCGAGCTCCTGAGGCAGATCCACGGCACCGTCGTCAGGGAGGGCTCGATGCCCAGCATGCGCGACACCGCGCTCGGATGGGCGTCGTTCCTCGACGGCCACCTGCCCGAGGATACCTATGCCAAGCTGTACGCGCTCGTCGAGGCCATCCCCGAGGACATGCACATGATGCACGGCGACCTCCACATCAAGAACGTCATGTACCAGAACGGCGAGGCCCTGCTCATCGACATGGACACGCTCTGCCACGGCAACCCCGTCTTCGAGCTCGGCAGCATCTACAACGCCTACCAGGGCTTCTCGCTGACCGATCGCAACATCGTCAAGAAGTTCCTCGGCGTCGACTACGAGACCTGCACCGAGCTGTGGCAGCGCACCCTGTCGCTCTATCTGGGCACCGACGATCCCGAGCGTTTCGCCGAGGTTGAGCGCAAGGCCGAGGTCATCGGTTTCATGCGCCTCCTGCGCCGCGCCATCCGCCGCAACCACGACGGCGATATGAACGAGAAGATCGCAGCATACCGTTCGAAGCTCATCGAGCTCGTGGATGAGGTCGACACGCTTCTCTTCTAACCGACGTGACAAAAGGG
>CAMOLV010000112.1 GCA_946619045.1 uncultured Coriobacteriales bacterium
AGATCCGCCTCTGCGATATCGCGAGCGAGGTCAAGCCCGACTTCATCAAGACCTCAACGGGCTTCGGCACGGGCGGCGCCACCTTCGACGACGTGCGCCTCATGGTTGAGCACGTCGACCCCGCGGTGAACGTGAAGGCCGCCGGCGGCATCCGCACCGCCGACGACTTCCTCGAGTTCGTGCGCCTGGGCTGCCGCCGCATCGGCACGAGCGCAGGTGTCGCCATCATCAAGGAGATCGCCGCGCGCATGGAGGCCGAGGAATCGGATATCATCGAGCTCTAGGTTCGAATCGCCGATGACGGGAGCAGGCATGGAGAAGGACACGGGCGCTCAGGAGAGCAAGCTCTCCAAGCTGCTCGCCCTCTTCATAGCCACGTTCACCATCAGCTGCACGGCCAACTCGGGCTATGCCATCCTCGCGGTGATGAAGGACAACTTCGTCAACAAGCGCAAGTGGCTCACCGAGGAGGAGATGGCCGACTACATCGCCATCGTCCAGATGACGCCCGGCCCCATGGCCGTCTCGTCCACGACCATCGTGGGCTACCACATCGCGGGCCTCGCGGGCACGTTCGCCGCGGTGCTCGGCGTCATCCTGCCGCCCTTCCTGGTGATGGTCGCGGTCACCGTGTTCTACGAGGCCATCGTCGACAACCCCTACGTGGTGCTGTTCCTGCGCGGCATGCAGATGGGCGTGGTCGCGATGCTCTTCGACGTGGTCATAGGGCTCTTCCGCAACGCCACCGACAAGAGCGGCGTCTATCCGTACATCATCATGGTGCTGGCGTTCCTCTACGTGCGCCTTACCGGCTTCTCGATCGTCTGGCTCGTGCTCGGCTGCATCGCCGCCGGAGTTGCCAAGGCGCTCCTCGTCAAGCGGGGGGAGGAGCGGCGATGATCCTGATCCTCCAGGTATACCTTGCGTTCGTGCGCATCGGCGCCATGGTCTTCGGCGGCGCCTACGCGGCCATCCCCATCGTCGAGCACGAGGTCGTGGTCACGCAGGCATGGATGACCTATGCGGAGTTCATGGATCTGCTCGCGCTTGACGAGATCACGCCCGGGCCTATCCTCATCAACAGCGCCACGTTCGTGGGCATGCGCGTCGCGGGCATCCCCGGAGCCATCGCCGCCACGCTGGGGTGCGTCACCGCCCCCATCATCGTGGGACTCATCCTGCTGTACGTGTTCAGGAAGTACAAGGACGCGCCGCTGGTGCAGAGCATCATGACCTCGCTCAAGAGCATGGCGGTCGCGCTGATCGCCGCGACCATGGTCAAGTTCGCGATAGCCGCGGTCGTGCCCGACGCCTCGGCTGTCGACCTCGTCTACAGCATCTACGTGTGCGCGGTCATCGCGGTGGCGTTCTATCTCATGCATTTCAAGAAGGTGGGGCCGCTGCCCGTGATGCTGTGCTGCGGCGTGCTCAATGTGCTGGTGAGCGGGTTCATCCTCTAACTTCGCGTGCAAGTCTCGGGCCCGTTCGGGGAACACTCTAGGTAGCCGTTTAAGGAGGTTGCCATGGAGCAGCTTGAACGTCCGCGCGAGGAGCTTGCCCGCTACGAGGATGCGCCTATGCAGCGCAGCATCTTCGACGAGCTCCTTCCCCCCGAGAAGCCGTACGTGTGCTACATCGCGGCTGCCGTCGCGCTCATCCTTGCGCTCGTCTCGATCTTCGTCGTGGCGCCGTGGGCCGGTTCGCCCGAGACGTATGCCGGCACCATCGCCTCGCTCGACGAGAAGCGCGACACGGTGATGCAGCTCGTCACCGGCTCGACCGCGACCTCGGCCGGCATCACGCTGCTTCCGGGCGACGTGGGCACGCCCATCGCCGAGAAGATCCTCGATCTGGGTGCCGATTTCGCCATCGTGATCGGGGCAATCTACCTCGAGAAATACGCGCTCACCATTCTCGGCCTCGCTGCGTTCAGGTTCCTGGTGCCCATAGGCTGCATCATGTTCGCGGTTGCCGCCCTGATGGGAAACCGTCCGTCAATCCGCTCGATGCTTGCCGGGCTCTCGGCGAGGCTGACCGTCTTCGGCATCGCCATCTCCCTCGTGGTGCCGATCAGCGTCTCGGTGTCCAACATCATCGAGGCGACCTATGAGACGTCCATGAATCAGACGATCGAGGCGCTCGAGCAGACGGCCGACGAGGCGGAGGCTGCGGCGGCTGACGCCGAGGCGGGCACCTCGAACAACGGCAATCCCTTCGTCAACCTCATCACGAGCATCCCCGAGAATGTCTCGAATGCCGCGACGGGTGTATCGCAGGAGGTGCAGGCGCGGCTCAACATGTTCATAGAGACGCTTGCGGTGATGATCGTCACCTCGTGCGTGATCCCCATCCTCGTGCTGCTCTTCTTCCTCTGGCTCGCCAAGACCATCCTCGGCGTGCGCATCGAGGTGCCGGTCTCTGCGGTAACCCCGCGCTCTATGCGCAGGCTCAAGAAGTAACGCTCGTCGAGCGCCCGCCGTTCACGGCCGGGAGCCCGATTTAGCTTGTCGTATCATGAGCAGGAATGGCTTTTCCTGCGAAAACGAAAGGAAGCAACATGGCAGAGTTCGATTTCGACGCCGCGAAGCAGGTCATCGAGAACAGCATCGGCGAGGCGAAGTCCTTCCTGGACGACCCCGAGAAGATGAACAACCTCCTCGAGTCCATGAAGGCCCAGGTCGCCGACCTTCCCGAGACGGTCACCGGCGCGTTCTCCAACCTTCCCACCATGGTCGAGATGGTCAAGAGCTACGTCACCCAGGAGTACACCGAAGTTCCCGTCAAGACGATCGCGACCATGGTCGCCGCCTTCATCTATCTGGTCAAGGGCAAGGACGTCATTCCCGACAACATCCCGCTGCTGGGCCTTGTCGACGACATCGCCGTGGTGACCGCCGCCCTCAAGATCAACGAGCCCGAGTTCGAGGCCTTCAAGCAGTGGAAGGCTTCGAGGAACCTGGAGCAGACCCTCTAGGCTTTTTCGGGGAGGCTCCGCGGCGTGAGGGAATCGCCCGTCGGAGCAGCTACAATAAACGGGTTGAACAATTGTCTATCGTCAGATAGGAGAGTTAGCCATGGCGGCAAAGCAAGTCAAGATCGTGCTCATCACGGGCTATCTGGGAGCAGGCAAGACCACGCTCCTCAACAACATCCTCGCCAACCAGGAAGGCATCCGCGCGGCGGTCATCGTCAACGACATCGGCGAGGTCAATGTGGACGCCTCCCTCATCAAGCAGGGCGCGCTCACCCAGACCGACGAGCTCATCCCCATGACCAACGGCTGCATCTGCTGCACGCTCTCCGAGGACCTCGCCCGCCAGCTCGACGGCATCGCCAACTCCGGCGAGTTCGACTACATCGTCATCGAGGCCAGCGGCATCTGCGAGCCCATCCCCATCGCCTACACCATCTCGCAGTTCTGCGATCAGAGCAAGTACTCCGACGGCGCCCCGCTCGCCCTCGACAACATCGTGGCCGTGGTCGACGCCGCCCGCATGTTCGACGAGTTCAACGGCGGTCAGGACCTTCTCAACGAGGATATCGACGAGGAGGACATCGAGGCCCTGCTCATCCAGCAGCTCGAGTTCTGCACCACCGTCATCCTCAACAAGGCCGACCTCGTGACGCCCGAGCAGCTCTCCGAGCTCAAGGCCCTCGTCCGCAGCCTGCAGAAGGACGCCGTCATCGTCGAGGCCGAGCAGTGCAACGTTCCCATGGGCGAGATCCTCAACACCGGCCGCTTCGACTTCAATGCCGCCTACGAGTCCGCCGCTTGGATGGACGCCATGGAGCATCCCGAGGAGCATGAGGACCCCGAGGTGCTCGAGTACGACATCACGACCTTCGTCTATAAGCGCCGCCGCCCGTTCGACATCGATGCCTTTGCCGATTACGTCGCCACGTGGCCGCGCGAGGTCATCCGCACCAAGGGCCAGCTCTGGGCCATCCAGGATCCCGACATGTCCTACCTCTTCGAGCAGGTCGGCAGCCAGGTGCGCCTCATGGAGAACGGCTTCTTCGTGGCGTCCGCTCCCGAGGACGAGCTCAAGAAGATCCTCTCCGAGGAGCCCGAGTTCCTCAACGATTGGGATCCCGTGCTCGGCGACCGCATGACCAAGCTGGTCATCATCGGCCGCCACATGGATCGCGACGCGCTCGAGGCCGGCCTCGATGCATGCCTCGCCGAGTGGAATCCCGAGCGATAGGGGAGAGATATGCCTCAGGCGCTGGTGCTCCAATCCGATTTCGGTCACGCAGACGGCGCCGTCAGCGCGATGTACGGCGTGGCGCTGGGGGTCTCCCCGGCGCTGCGCATCTGCGACCTCACGCATGAGATCCCGCAGTACGACATCTGGGAGGCCTCGTACCGCCTGATCCAGACCGTCGGATACTGGCCCGAGGGCACCGTGTTCGTGTCGGTGGTCGATCCGGGCGTGGGCTCCGCGCGGCGCTCCATCGTGGCGAAGACCTCGAACGGCCGCTATATCGTCACGCCCGACAACGGCACGCTCACGCACGTCAAGCGCATGATCGGCATCGACGAGGTCCGCACCATCGATGAGACGGTCAACCGCCTGGCGGGGTCGTCCGAGAGCTACACCTTCTACGGGCGCGACGTGTACGTCTACACGGGCGCGCGCCTTGCCGCGGGCATCATCGACTTCGCGGGCGTGGGGCCCACGGTCGACGTGGAGAGCATCGTCGAGCTGCCCATCATCGAGTCGTCGTTCGACGGCGACTGCGTGAACGGCACGATCGACGTGCTCGACGTGCGGTTCGGGAGCCTTTGGACCAACATCCCCAAGACCGAGTTCGATCGTCTGGGCATCTCGTACGGTCAGCGCGTGGAAGTTACCATCGAGAACGGCACGCGCATGCTCTACAAGAACTTCCTCACCTTTGCGCGGAGCTTCGCCGACGTGTACGTGGGCGAGCCGCTCGTGTACGTGAACAGCCTCGACTGCATGGCCGTGGCCATCAACCAGGGCAGCTTCGCCGCGGCCTACGGCATCGGCACGGGCGTCAATTGGAAGATCACCCTCCGCAAGGCCCCGCGCCTGGTTTACGAATAGCGCGGGTTCCTGACAGGGTGACGGTTCCTGACAGGGTGACAGGTCTCCTGTCAGGTAAATGATTTACCTGACAGGAGACCTGTCACCCTGTCAGGAACCGCTACGGCAAGGAGGTTGCTATGAGCGCG
>CAMOLV010000113.1 GCA_946619045.1 uncultured Coriobacteriales bacterium
GCCCACGGCGTCAAGAACATCGAGGAGCCCGAGCGCTTCAAGAAGCTGGTCGACGCCAGCATCGACCAGCACGGCGGCACCTTCGAGCCCGAGGTCGCCATCGAGGCATACCAGCTGCTCGTCGACGAGCTCGGCGAGGACGAGGCCCTTGCCCGCTACCGCGAGTCCGCGCGCCGCATCTTCACCCTCATGAACAAGGTCTCCCTCTTCGACCAGCCCTACTCCGACCGCTCCTACGCAAAGTCCATCCTCGAGTCCGAGGTTGCCGCCGCCTTCGGCATCGAGGCTGCCGAGAAGTCCGTCGTCATGCTCAAGAACAAGGATGGCGTCATCTCCGCCGATGGCCTCCAGGGCAAGGTCTACATCCCGCAGCGCGTTTCCGGCGGCGCGGTCGCTCCCGTGTTCGGCGCCGGCCTCGACCTCGGGCTCGACATCGTGACCGACACCGTGGGCGAGCCCACCGGCGACCCCGCCGAGGAGGGCGGCGACCCCACCTATCAGGAGAGCGACATCACCCGCCTTACTGCCGACGAGCTTGCCGACGTGAAGTACGCGATCATCGGCATGGATAGCCCTGCCGACGCCTATCAGGGCGTTACCGGCGGCGTCTCGTTCCGCGACCTGCTCATGGGCAACGAGACCGGAACCGAGCCTGCAGAGTGGCACCCCATCTCGCTGCAGTACCGTCCCTACACTGCAGATGGTGCCAACGTGCGCAAGGAGTCCCTCAACCCCGAGGACGAGTTCGGCGTATACGAGAACCGCAGCTACTTCGGTGCCTCCACGTTTGCGACCAACGAGGGCGACCTCGACCTGGTCCTTGCCGTGCGCGAGGCCCTGCCTGCCGACGCCAAGCTCATCGTTGCCATCCGCGCCGACCGCCCGATGTGCTTCTACGAGCTCGAGCCTTCCTGCGACGCCATCGTCCTCGGCTTCACCGATGGCCATGGTGCATTCCCCGAGATCGGTTTTGCCAACATCATCACCGGCAAGGCGGAGCCCTCCGGCCTGCTTCCTGCCCAGATGCCCATCGACATGGATACCGTCGAGGCCAACCTCGAGGATGTTCCGCGCGACATGGACCCGTATGTGGACTCCGAGGGCAACGTCTACGACTTCTGCTTCGGCCTCAACTGGTCCGGCGTGATCGACGACGATCGTGTCGCCACCTATAAGGTCGCTCCGCTCACCAAGTGCGAGACCCCGGTGATTGCGGACTAACCTCCACGATCAGGCGATCTTCCCGTCTCCTTCCCAAGACAGGATCGCAATAGCGTTATCGGCGCCCCCGCCACTCTCTCCGGCGGGGGCGCCGCTCTGTTCAAGCTATCGGCTAGAATATGACTGCTCTAACTTCCGCGCAGAAGGGTCGGTACCGCCCATGATGGATAAACGCCTGCTCGCGCTCGTGCCCGGAGCGCTCAGGCATGTGCTGCTCACGGTGCTCTGGCAGGCCGTGGGACTTGCCGCCAACGTGTGCTTCGTATGGGCGGCGAGCACGATGCTCGCGGCGCTTGCCGAGGGCACGCCCGTCAACCCCCTGGTCATGGGCGGGCTCCTGGCCGTGGGCATCCTCGGCCGCGGCATCGCCGCGCGCATGGCGAGCCGCGTGAGCTTCGAGGCGTCGGCCGACGTCAAGCGCGTCACGCGTCGCCGCATCTACGAGAAGCTCCTCGTGCTGGGACCGCATTACGCAGACGACATCGCCACCGCCGAGGTCGTGCAGCTCTCGGTGGAGGGCTGCGAGCAGCTCGAGACCTACTTCGGCCAGTACCTGCCGCAGCTCTTCTACTCGGTGCTCGCGCCGGTCATCCTCTTCGCCGTGGTGGCGCCCATCTGCCTGCCCGCCGCGGTGGTGCTTCTGGTGTGCGTGCCGCTCATCCCCGTGGTCATCGTCATCATCCAGAAGATCGCCAAGCGCATCCTCGCCAAGTACTGGGACCAGTACGCGGCGCTGGGCGACAACTTCCTCGAGAACCTGCAGGGCCTCTCCACGCTCAAGATCTACGGCGCCGACGCCGCGCGCCACGAGCAGATGAACAAGGAGGCCGAGCACTTCCGCACGGTCACGATGGCGGTGCTCTCGATGCAGCTCAACTCCATCATCGTCATGGACATCGTGGCGCTGGGCGGTGCCGCCGCAGGCATCTCGGTGGCGCTCTTCGCCGCCGCGCGCGGAGCCGTGAACCTCTTCGGCGCCATCTTCATCGCGCTGATCTCGGCCGACTTCTTCATCCCCATGCGCCAGCTGGGCAGCTACTTCCATGTGGCCATGAACGGCATGGCCGCCGCCGATAAGATCTTCCGCCTGCTCGAGCTCCCCGAGCCCGAGCAGCGCACCGCAATCCCCGAGCGCGGCGCGCACTTCTCGATGCGCGGCGCGAGCTTCTCCTACGACGGCGAGCGCGAGGTGCTCCGCAACGTCACGCTCGACGTGGCGGCCGTGGGCATCACCGCCGTGGTGGGTGAGAGCGGATCGGGCAAGTCCACCGTCGCCGCCCTGCTCACGGGCGCCGAGGACGGCTATACGGGAGAGGTGCGCCTGGGAGAGCTGCAGGTGCGCGACATCGACCGTGCCGTGCTGGCGCGCTACGCCACCACCGTGGGCACCGCGGCCTTCCTCTTCTCGGGCACCGTGCGCGAGAACCTCGAGCTCGCGAACCCCGAGGCCACCGACGACGAGATGTGGCAGGCGCTCGAGTTCGCGGCGCTCGCCGACTACCTGCGCTCGCAGGACGGCCTCGACACGCGCCTCGAGGCGCAGGCCGCGAACCTCTCCGGCGGGCAGCGGCAGCGCCTGGCGCTCGCCCGCGCCATGCTCGCCCAGAGCCCCGTCTACATCTTCGACGAGGCCACGAGCAACATCGACGTGGAATCCGAGGAGCACATCATGGCCGCGATCCGCGAGCTGGCCCGCTACAAGGCCGTGCTCGTGATCTCGCATCGCCTGGCCAACGTGGTGGATGCGCAGCGCATCTACGTGCTCGACCACGGCTCGGTGGTGGGCGAGGGCACGCACACCGAGCTCCTCGAGACCTGCCCGCGCTACCGCGAGCTCTGGGATGCCCAGAAGAGCCTCGAGCAGTATGGGGAGGTGCGCCATGAAGAGGTCTAATCTCAAGGTCATGGCCCGCATGATGGGCCTCGTCGCGCCGCTCGCCGGCATCATGCTGCTCGCCATCCTCTGCGGCGTGGCGGGCTTCTGCTGCGCCAACTTCCTGCCCGTGGTGGCCGTGCGCGGAGCGCTCATCGCCGTCGATCCCTCGAACAGCATGCCGATCACGCCGTACTGCATCGTGCTCGCCGCGATGGCCGTGGCCCGCGGCGTGCTGCACTACATCGAGCAGCGCTCCAACCACTACATCGCCTTCAAGCTGCTCGCGCACATCCGCGACCTCGTGTTCGCGGCGCTTCGCCGCCTCGCGCCCGCCAAGCTTGCCGGCGCCGACCGCGGAGCGCTCATCTCGACCATCACCTCCGATGTGGAGCTGCTCGAGGTGTTCTATGCGCATACCATCTCGCCCATCGTGATCGCGGTGCTCATGACGGCCATCATGTGCGTGTTCCTGGGCCGCATCCATCCGGCCCTAGCCGTCGTGGCGCTCTCCGCCTACGTGTGCGTGGGCGTGGTCGTACCCGTGCTGACCTCGCGCGCCTCCGGCGAGCTGGGCATGGCGTCGCGCGACGGCGCGGCCTCGCTCGCAGGCTACGTGCTCGACGGCCTGCGCGGACTCTCCCAGGTGCTGCAGTTCCGCGCGGGCGGCATGCGCCTCGCCGAGCTCGACCGCCGCTCCGAGGAGCTGGTCGACGTGCAGCGCGGCCTCCGCAAGGTCGCATCCCGCTCGACGGGCTCCGCAACCGAGCTCATCCTGCTCTTCTCGACGCTGCAGCTGGTGGTCGCAGCCGTGCTCGTGGGCGACGGGGCCATAGCTGGCGCAGATGCCATCATCGCCGTGGTGGCGCTCATCTCGTCGTTCGGTCCTGTGCTCGCGCTCGCCAACCTGGGGTCCACGCTTCAGGGCACGCTCGCCTCGGCCAACCGCGTGCTCGACATCCTCGACGAGGAACCGCAGGTGGAGGAGAACCTCGACGGCGCCGAGATCTCCTTCGACGGTGCTGCCGTGGACGGCGTGTCGTTCTCATACGGCGACGAGCAGGTGCTCGACGACGTGTCGCTTGCCATCGAGCCCGGGCAGATCGTGGGCATCACGGGCAGGAGCGGCTCGGGCAAATCGACGCTCTGCCGCCTGCTCATGCGCTTCTGGGATGTCGATTCCGGCGAGATCCGCCTCTCCGATACGCCCATCGCCGGCATCCGCACGAGCTCGCTGCGCGCGCAGGAGGCCTTCGTGGAGCAGGACACGCACCTCTTCCACGACTCCATCCGCGACAACCTGCTCATCGCGAAGCCCGATGCAAGCCAGGAGGAGGTCGAGGCGGCCTGCCGTGCCGCCAGCGTGCACGACTTCATCATGAGCCTGCCCAACGGCTACGACACCATGGTGGGGGAGCTCGGCGACACGCTCTCGGGCGGCGAGCGCCAGCGCCTGGGCCTTGCGCGCGCCTTCCTGCACGAGGCGCCGTTCCTGCTGCTGGACGAGCCCACAAGCAATCTGGACTCGCTCAACGAGGGCGTCATCCTGAAGAGCCTCGACGAGCAGCGCGGCGAGCGCACGGTGCTGCTCGTGAGCCACCGCGCCTCCACGATGGCGATCGCCGATACAACCTATTCGATGGATTCCGGCCGCGTGAGCTAAAGAACTGTTCACTTAAGCTAACTCTCTGCTATCATTGCGTTGTTGATAGTTAGAAAGAGTTAACTTATGGTCTCAGCACGCAAGGCGCTCTTCGTCACCGCAGGTCTGATCTGCTTCGCTGCAGGTACCGTGGGCATTTTCCTGCCCATTCTCCCCACGGTGCCGCTCTACCTGCTCGCGGGAGTCTGCCTTGCCAACGGCAGCGAGCGTCTCTCGGCATGGTTCGAATCGACGCGCTTCTATGCCGAGCACGTCGCGCCCATCAAGGCCGGCAAAGGCATGACCATACGCGCCAAGGTGACCTCGTTCATCACCATCTGCCTGCTTCTGGGCTTGGGCTTCTACATAATGCGCCGCACGCCCGCCAAGTGGATCCTGATGGGCGTGGTCGTGTTCCATGCGTGGCTGTTCTTCGTACATCTCCCTACGAGGGAGGGCTAGG
>CAMOLV010000114.1 GCA_946619045.1 uncultured Coriobacteriales bacterium
ATCATGACCATGCCGGGCCTTCCCAAGGTTCCTGCCGCCGAGAAGATCGACGTCACCGAGGACGGCAAGATCGTCGGCCTGTTCTAAGCGCTTCTCCCAACGAGGCCTCGAGAATCTCGTGGAGAACGTCCTCGCGCAAAAACGCGCTGCGGAATGTTCTCCACGAGAAACCCCGAGGCCTCTTTTCCAAGCATTTCGTAAGGCTGGCGGTCTCCCCAACGTCGAGGAGATCTTCTCGGCGGACCTTGGGAAGGCCGCGGGCATCAACTGTTGAATTGTGATTGGAAGTCGATCATGGCTGAACCTCTTACGAACCTGAGCTGCACCGACTTCGCCGCCGTGCTCGCGGCGAAGGAGTCCGTTCCCGGCGGTGGCGGCGCGGCCGCCCTCGTGGGCGCCCTCGGCACCGCGCTCTGCTCCATGGTGGGCAACTTCACCACCGGCAAGAAGACCTACGCTGCCGTCGAGGACGATGTGCAGCGCATGCTGGCCGATGCCGAAGCCGTGCGTCTGCGCCTTATCGATCTCGTGGCAGACGACGCCGAGGCGTTCTTCCCGCTCTCCCAGGCCTACGGTATCCCCAAGGACGATCCCACCCGCCCCGAGGTGCTCGAGGCTGCCACCAAGAATGCCTGCAAGGCTCCCTATGAGATGATGGTCGAGATCTCCAAGTCCATCGAGCTTCTCGAGGAGATGGGCGCCAAAGGCTCCAAGATGCTCATCTCCGATGTGGGCTGCGGTGCGCTCTTCGCCCGTGCCGCCCTCGAGGCCGCGAGCATGAACGTGTTCGTCAACACCAAGTCGTACAAGGACACCGACTGGGCCCCCGAGCTCGAGGCCAAGTGCGACGCCCTGCTTTCCGAGTACATCCCGCGCGCCGAGGCCTGCGCCTCCGCCGTCATGTCCCGCATCCGCGGCTAACAGCGCCTTTTCAGCACATAGGGGAGTATCCCCTATGTGCTGAATTCGAGAAAGGAAACAACTATGGCAAAAGAACTGCGCGGTAAGGCTGTCGCAGATGCCCTTACCGAGAAGCTCATCCCGCGCGCCGCGGCGCTCGCCGAGAAGGGCAATGCCCCCAAGCTCGCGATCCTGCGCGTCGGTGCCCGCGACGACGATCTGTCCTACGAGCGCGGCGCCCTCAAGCGCTGCGCCTCCATCGGCATCGAGGTCGAGTCCATCGTGCTCGACGCCGACTGCACCCAGGACGAGCTCATGGCCGCCATCGACCACATCAACTCCGACGAGTCGATCCACGGCTGCCTGATGTTCCGCCCGCTGCCCAAGACGCTCGACGAGGCGGCCGCCTGCGCGGCGCTCGACCCCGCCAAGGACGTCGACTGCATCACCGAGGGCTCGCTCTACGGCGTCTTCGCCAACCGTCCCGTGGGCTTCGCCCCCTGCACGGCCGAGGCCGTCATCGAGCTGCTCGACTTCTACGGCTACGACCTCACCGGCGCCAAGGTCACCGTCGTGGGCCGCTCGCTCGTCATCGGCAAGCCCGTCTCGATGATGCTCCAGGCCAAGAACGCCACCGTCACCATGTGCCACACCCGCACCAAGGACCTCGCCTCCGAGTGCGCGAAGGCCGAGATCCTCGTCGTGGCCGCCGGCCACATCGGAACCGCGACCGCCGCTTCCGTCGCTCCCGGCCAGGTCGTCATCGACGTCGGCATCAATTGGGACGAGAAGAACAACAAGCTTGCGGGCGACGTGCTCTATGATGAGGTCGCACCCATCGTCGATGCCATCACGCCCGTCCCCGGCGGTGTCGGCTCCGTCACCACCGCCATCCTTGCCAAGCATGTCATCGAGGCGGCCGAAAGAAGGGCCTAGCATGACCACCAAGCTCAACTACAGCAAGATCGACAAGCCGCGCATCGAGGCTGCGGTGCGCGAGTTCCTCATCGGCATCGGCGAGGATCCCGACCGCGAGGGCATCGTCGGCACGCCCGACCGCGTGGCGCGCGCCTGCGAGGAGATCTTCGGCGGCATGCAGGAGGATCCGAGCTTCCATCTGCTCAAGCAGTTCGACGAGCCGGGCAACGAGGACATGGTCATCGTGAAGGACATCCCCTTCGCATCCATGTGCGAGCACCACCTGCTGCCGTTCACCGGCAAGGCGCATATCTGCTACCTGCCCAACGAGGGCAAGATCACGGGCCTCTCGAAGCTCGCCCGCTGCGTGAGCGGCTATGCCCGCCGTCCGCAGCTCCAGGAGCGCCTCACCAACCAGATCGCAGATGCCGTGATGGATCGCCTCAACGCGCGCGGCGTGCTCGTCGTGCTCGAGGCCGAGCATTCCTGCATGAACATGCGCGGCGTCCGCGCTGCCGGATCGAAGACCGTCACCTCCGCAGTGCGCGGCTTCCTCAAGACCGACCTCAAGGCCCGCGAGGAGGCCTTGAACCTGATTGGAGTGTAGCAACATGCTCTCACCTGCTGAGATCGAGGCCTCTGCCGAGAAGGTCGGCCAGGCCAAAGCGAACCTCGCCCCCGCGAAGGCGTTCGCGCTCGCATGCCTCGCCGGCCTCTACATCGGCCTCGGCGCAACGTTCATGCTCGTCGTGAAGTCCGATTCCACGCTCGGCTTCGGCCTCTCGTCGCTTCTCGGCGGCGTGTCGTTCGCGCTCGGCCTCTTCCTCGTGCTGGTCGCGGGCGCCGAGCTCTTCACGGGCAACTCGCTCATGGTGATCGGCATGCTGTCCAAGAAGTACCAGCTCAAGCGCCTGCTTTCGCGCTGGGCCATCGTCTACGCCGGCAATCTCGTCGGCTCGCTCCTTCTCGCGGTGCTCCTGCACCTTGCGGCATTCCGCACGCTCGGCGGCGGCGCGGTGGGGGAGACCATCGTCTCCGTCGCAACCGCGAAGGCGGGCCTTGCCCCCAGCGTGGTGTTCTTCCGCGGCATCCTCTGCAACATCCTCGTGTGCCTTGCCGTCTGGATGGGCTTCGCGGGCACATCGGTCACCGATAAGTTCATGGCCGCAGTCGTCCCCGTCGCCGGATTCGTCGCCTGCGGCTACGAGCACTGCGTCGCCAACATGTTCTTCATCCCGCTCGGCATGCTCACCCAGGGCGCCATCGGGCTCGACTCCATCACCATGGCGGGGATGGTCTCGAACATCGTCTTCGCGACCCTCGGCAACATCGTGGGCGGTGCTATCATCGTGGCCGCGACCTACTGGTACGTCTACGGAAAGAAGAAGTAACCATGTCCTCGTACACGCTGCCCTTCGATGTCCCCGAAACCACGTACGAGGAGGCGCTCCATGTGCTCCACGACGTGCTCAAGTTCGGCATCTCGCCCATGCTCGAGACGGTCGAGGACATGCTTGCCGAGCTGGGCAACCCTGACGAGCGCTTCGAGGCGATCCAGATAGCCGGCACCAACGGCAAGACGTCCACCTCGCGCTATACAGCTGCCATCCTCATGGCGGAGGGGTATCGCACCGCGCTCTACACCAGCCCGGAGCTCGTCTCCTACACCGAGCGCATGGAGGTTCAGGGCAGCCCCGTCACCGAGGAGCAGTTCGCCCGCGGCATCGCAGCCGCCAAGCTGGCAGGAGAGCGCGTCAACGCGCGCCGCTCGGCAGCGGGGGAGCGCCCGTACGACATCACCGAGTTCGACCTGCTCACGATCGCCGCCTGCGTGGTCTACGCTGAGGCCGGCGTGGACGTCGCCGTGCTCGAGTGCGGCATGGGCGGGCGATGGGATGCCACGAGCGCCGTGAAGTCCATCAGGTCCGTCGCCGTGACGGGCGTCGGCCTCGACCACATGCACGTGCTCGGCGATACCGTCGAGGCGATCGCGGGGGAGAAGGCCGCCATCATCAAGGCCGGCCGTACCTGCGTGCTCGGCGTGGGTACCGCAACCCCCGCATCGGTGGAGGATGTGTTCCTCGACCAGTGCGCCGAGCAGGGCGTCATGCCCACCTTGCTCCTTCCCGAGAACCTCTCGGATGCTGCGGGCGAGATGCTCGAGGGCGACGTGCGCGCGCATGAAGGGCATCCGCATGCGAGCTACGTCATCACCGGGCACCCGCATGGCATCGGCTCGATGCTCACGCTCGACGTCACCACTCCGCGAGCGGCCTATCGTGGGATCGCCGCCCCCAAGCCCAGCTATCAGGGAGCCAACATCGCGTGCGCGATCTGCCTTGCCGAGGACTACCTCGGTCGCGCGATCGATGCCGAGAAGCTGCATCGCGCAATCGAATCCTGCCCCACGCCCGGGCGTTTCCAGCTCCTGCGCAGCGATCCCGCCGTCCTGATCGACGCGTGCCACAACCCGCAGAGCGTCGAGACCTTCCTCACGGCCGTCCGCGCAGTCGCGCCGGAAGTCTCCGATAGGCCCATGCTGCTCTGCGCGGTCCTCGCCGATAAGGACGTCCGGGGCATCGTCGAGATCCTCGCTCCCGAGTTCCCCTGCGTCGCCTGCACGCAGACCACCTCGCATCGCGCGCTCCCCGCAGATGAGCTCGCAGCGCTCTTCAAGGATGCGGGCGCCGACGTGATCGGCATCTATCCCACGGTTCCCGAGGCGCTCGACGCCCTTTCGGACAGACCGTATATCGCATGCGGCTCCATCACGCTTGCGGGCGAGGTCGCCGGCATCCTGGGCTAGGCATCGCTGCGGGTATGGACGGGGATCGAGCTTCCCTGTCCATACCCGCCGCCTTTTATGTGGACGATGTACCTGTCGCCTTGTCCAACCTTGTCTGATGCACCTACTCTGCTACAATTCATCTTTGTATGTGAAACAAACGTGTAGGCTTCGCGTTAAGGAGCATCTCAAATGCAGGAACTTCTCGATCAGCTCATCACCCCCGAAGTGCGCATGGTCCTGTACCTCATGGTCGCATGCGTTGTCATGCTGTACGTCCTCTCCATCGTCTACGTCATCCGCGATGCCCAGCGCCGCGGTGCCGAGCCTTGGTGGATGTGGGCCGTCATCTCCGTCATTCCCGTGGTGGGCCTGCTCGCTTATGTGATCCTGCGTCCGAGCTCCTACCTCATCGACCGCGAGGAGCAGGACCTCGACATCGCCCTGCGCGAGCACCAGCTCTCGCACTACGGCATCTGCCCCAAGTGCGGCGCTCCCATCGACCGCGACTTCGTGGTCTGCCCGATCTGCAACACGCAGGTGCGCAACGTCTGCCCCACCTGCCACCGTCCGC
>CAMOLV010000115.1 GCA_946619045.1 uncultured Coriobacteriales bacterium
CTGACACGGAAGAGGTCACAAGTTCAAATCTTGTAGCGCCCACCACATTCTCCAGGCTGCCGAACAGGCAGCCTTTTTTCTTGCTCCTGCATCCTCTCCATAAACGGAATCCGCTCCGCTCTTTGCCCATCGGGCTCCATGCGGGGCGGATACGACCTAGATGGATAGAACGTGCCCAATGAAACCCCATTCCGCAGCGGAGAGCCGCCCGATTTGAAAGCGCGTCACTTCTCGATGTCATACGCGGCGGATCGCCGTCCTGTCCCAAATTCGTCGAATCATTCAGTACAGTCGGCCCGAAGGTTGCCGATCGCCTGCGCCAATCTCTCGGGATGGAACAGCGCCATGTCGCCGTGGTCGATGCCGGATAGCTCTCGGAACTCGGTTTGGGGTACGAGGTCTCGCATGTAGGCGATATCCCATTTCCGGGCATGCCGTTCCTTCTCGGCGTACCAATAGAGGATTTCCCCGTCGAACCGCACCGGGGTTTTGGGCATGCGGTAGTTGTTGCACGAATCGAAGGTGCGCCAGAGCGTCCTATACGAGCAGTGATCGAGGATGTTCGCCGCATAGCGCAGGTCATCCTCGCTGAATTCGGTCGATGAGAAGGCCTTCGCCATGAGCCTCTCGCCGCCCAGCTTGCCCAGGGCGACCACGAGGAAGTCGCGCAGCGCGATGGGACGTGTGAGCAGGTAGGGGAGCCGATACGGCGTGATGCCGCCGTCCATGATGTAGTGCTCGGCGCGAGCCTTTCCGTAGACCGCCATCCTGAGGGCGATGCTGCCGCCCATGGAGCAGCCGTAGACGGCATGCAGCCGCTCGATCCCATGCTCGAGCAGCCATCCATCGAGCTCGGACGCGATCTTCTCGACAGATGAGAACTCCGAGGCGTCATCGAGGTTGTAGCCCGGCATCACGGGGACGACCAGATGGTAATCTTCTCCGAGCAGGGGGATAACGTACTCGAAGTAATCCCAGGTGACGAGCGAGGGATGGATGAGCACGACGGCGGGCTTGCCCGCTGCTCCGAATTCCTTGACCTCCATCCAGCCCACCGCCTAACGCGCGTCGCGCTTGTCGAGGCCGCTCATCCAGCTGAGGGTGGCGTCCAGCGCGGCCTTGGTGCCGCCGGCGTCGAATGGCTGCGTCATGTCCATGCCTCCAAGCAATAAACGATGCTATTTGTTAGCTATTGTAAACTTCTTGAGGAGCTTGATCCCTCGTTTGAGAGTCGATTTGGGACAGGGCTTGGGTTTCTGGACAAAGCTTTTCAAACTTTTATCCAGAAACCCAAGCCCTGTCCTGATACGGCCCCGATTACGGGCCGATATGCCTCTGAAGATCGTGGGGCTATTCGATGATCGACGTCGGCGCGAGGCCGTTCATGGCGCAGGAGTTGGCAACCGAGAAAAGGTAGCGCTTCATGGCCTGCTGCATCGCGATCACCGCAGTCGGCGTCTCGGCGTCGACCATTTCGCCGGTCTCCGCCGTCGAGGTGAAGTTGATGTCGGTGCCGGCGTAGATGGCCTGGTTCTTCTCCATGTAATCGTAGAAGCTCCAGTCCGATATCACATGCCCCTGGAAGCCCCACTCGGTGCGGAGCAGGTCGGTGACGAGGCTCTTGCGGCCGCCCGCCCAGGTGGCTCCCACGTAGTTGTAGCTGCTCATGATGCAGCTGGTGGCGGGCATATGCTTCTTGACCAGCTTGCCCGTCTCGGCATCGAGGTAGGAGAGGAAGCGTTTGGCACGCTTGACGACCAGCTCGAACGGGCGCGCGTAGATCTCGCGCACGGCTTGCTCGGGAGCCCAGGTGGCGAGATGCCAGCAGCGGCGCGAGTCCTTATCGTTGAGGCAGAAGTGCTTGAGCATGGCGTAGACGCCGCGGCTGCCGATGCCTTCCACGAGGCCGACGGCGAGCAGGCCCGCCAGCAGGGGATCCTCGGAGAGGTATTCGAAGTTGCGGCCGCCGAAGGGGGAGCGGTGGCAGTTGAGCGCCGGCGCGCACCAGCCCGAGTATCCCGACTGCAGGGCCTCCTCGCCGAGCGCCTCTCCCATCGTGCGCATGAGGTCGGCGTTCCAGGTCTGGGCCTGGATGTATCCGCTGGGGAACGCGGCATGGTCCTTTTCCTCCGTCATGTAGACGTAGGCGAAACCTGCGGGGCCGTCGGGCTCGACGGTCTTGGGCTTTCCGATGGCGGGGATCTCGTCGCTTCCGTAAACGCTTCCGCCCACGATCTTCTCGATCTGGCCGACGCGCAGCTGGCTCACGAGCAGATCCCATGCGGGGTCGGAGAGGTCGCGCCCGCGCAGGTCCGCGAGCGTGATGCCGAGCTGCCGCCCTGTGACGGGCATCTCGTCGTTGGAGTTGACCGCGTCGAGGGGGTTGTACTCCTCGATGATGGCTCCGGCCTCGGCCGCGGTCTTATCCGCGGACATCTTGGGGAAGGTTCCGGCGAAGTCGGCGCGCGAGAGCATCGTGGTGTTGCCGGCGAGATAGGCATCGAGATCGGCGAAGCGGTTCGAGATCCTCGACCCCGTGGCGTCGTCGGTGAAGTAGGCGCGGTCCTCGATGTACTCGCTCCACTCGTCGATGACGGTATGCGAGTCGCTGCGCAGGCTCACCGTGTTGGTGCCCATCTCGCGGTACCATCCGTTGCTCCTGACGCTGTAGCTCGCCACGTCGCGCAGGTTCCAGACGAGGCGGAGCTTCTCGGAGGATTGGGGCTCGAGCTCGAGCGTCTTCGCGAATGCGGCGAGCACCACATGGGGCGTCTCGGCGCCGGAGGGCGACCAGGGCGCGCTGTGGTAGAGCTGCACCACGTCCTTGCCGGGCACCTTGCCCGTGTTGGTCACGCTGACGATGGCCTCGACGGCGTACGCGACCGCGTTGTCGTCGAAGAGGAAGCTCACGCTCTCGAGCTTGCGCTCGAAGGTGGTGTATGAGAGGCCGTAGCCGAAGGGGAAGATGACGGACTTCGCATAGTCGATCGTGCCCATGGCGTCGGCCGTCTCGAACCAGCGGTAGCCCACGTAGATGCCCTCGGCGTACTCGACGAAGTACGCTCCGGAACCGATCTGGGAGTAGTGGTCCTCGATATCGGTGTAGCGGCGGGCTGCGAAGTTCGCGAAGATCGGGGTTGCCGTGAGATCGGCGGCCCAGAGGTCGGTGGTGCGTCCCGAGGGATTCACGATTCCCGCGAGCACATCGCCCACGGCAAGCGCGCCGACGCCGCCCGGGAAGCCGATCTCGAGCATGGCGTCCGCCTCGCAGGCCCCGCCCTTCTCGACGAGCGGCCCGACCTCCATCGTGGTGGCGACGTTCAGGAGCACGACGAGCTTGCTGCAGGCCGCCTTGGCGCCGGCGAGCAGCGAGAGCTCCTCGCGCGTGAGCTCGAGCTGATGCTGGCCCTCGACATAGCCCTCCGTCTCGCGGTTGGGGACGAAGGCGGCGAGCTCGGGGTCTTCGAGGTCGGCGAGCAGGTCGCAGCTGAGGTCGTCGCCCTCGGCTCCGGGGCGGCCGAGCACGACGATGCCCACGGTGCCCTCGAGGCTCGAGACGACGCTCTCCGGATAGTCCTCCCAGCCGATCTCGCCGATGTAGTGCGTGACGGTCTCGGGATGGTCGAGCTGGCCGACCGCGCCGCGCGGATACTCGTCGATCACGGTCTCGATCCAGTCGATGGCGGCGGTGTTGACGTCGAGGCCGGCCTGCTCGAGGCCCTCGCGCAGGCTCACGCAGGAGTCCGTGTCGATGCCCGCCGCGCCGGTGCCGCCGAAGATCGTGTCGTACGCCGAACGGCCCAGGAGCGACACGCGCGTGCCGGCGGCGAGGGGGAGGATGCCCCCGCTGTTCCTGAGCAGCACGATGCCCTCGGCCTCGACCTTCCGGGCGACCTCCTCGGCGGCTGCGCGCGCCTCCTCGGCGCTCTCGTAAGCGGGCTTGCAGTACTGCGCATCCCACCCGCTCGAATCGACGGGGGTGATGGTGTGGCCGCCGACCGTCTGCGAGGGGTCGGGCTCCGATTCGGGCTCGGGCGCGGGCGCGGGCTCCTCGTTCCCCGCGCATCCCGCCAGCATCGCCGCTCCCGCCGCGACTGCGGCG
Source organism: uncultured Coriobacteriales bacterium (assembly GCA_946619045.1). Classification (GTDB taxonomy): domain Bacteria; phylum Actinomycetota; class Coriobacteriia; order Coriobacteriales; family Atopobiaceae; genus RUG721. Next base: position 4,103 of record CAMOLV010000115.1, read on the forward strand.
AAGGCTTCACGTCTGGTGAGATTGCGCTTCGACATGGATTCTCCTCTCATGCTGCCCGGGGCAGCTTTTTGAATCATGTAACAGCTTATCCCATATGGCGCCCGCAGGCATGCCTCCGCTCGGCTTTCGGGGGCAATCGTTGCGCAGGTGTCCCGGCATTCCACGCGGAGCTTCTTCACAATTCCTTCACTCGGGTACCAGCTAAATGTTTATGCCGCATCGGGGGCGGGATCGATGGGGCAACGACCGATTTCGGGACGGGTACATATTCCCCAGGTAAGGCCCCTATCCAACGCGAGGCGAGAAAGCGCCTCCATCCCGAAAGAGGTCATGATGAAGCTCGTGAATCTTGTCTGCCCCACCTGCGGCGCCCAGCTCGACGTCGATATGGCCGCCGGGCAGGCGAGGTGCCGCTTCTGCAAGGAGATCTTCCAGATCAACGACGGCACGCGCGATCCCGAGATGAGCAATGCGGAGCAGATGGGCTACGACTTCGAGCGCGGCCGCCAGCGTGCCAGCGTCGAGTTCACCCAGGGTTTCGCGGACCGTATCGCCGAGGCGCGCAGGCATATGCCCGCCATGGACCCCGCGCCCGTGTACGCTCCCGAGCCGGTCTACTACGAGGAGGCCCCTGCGAAGGCCGAGCCCGACGCCATGCCGGTCTGGCTCATCGTGCTGCTCTGGCTCGTCTTTCCTCCCGCAGGCCTCTTCGCGACCGTCTACGTGCTGGTGAGGAGGGCCCGCGAGCGCGGAGGGTCGGCCGCCTTCGCCGGGTTCTGGGGCGTCGTCGTCATGTTCTGGCTCATCTATGCGATGATCGGCATCTTCTTCTAGCCGCCACCTCCCATACCCCCTCTCCCGGCGTCCGGGCAACCGGGCGCCGCTCCCTTCTCGGTCGCACTTTTCGCGCCGTACGCGTACACTTCTGAGTGGCAAACCAACGACCGGAAGGGGAATGACCATGGCAGAGAAGCTCAAGTTCAAGGAGATGCCCTACGAGAGGCCCGATCGCGATGCGCTCATCGCGCAGCTGGGCGGTCTCACGGAGCGCCTGAAGTCCGCGAAGACCTACGA
>CAMOLV010000116.1 GCA_946619045.1 uncultured Coriobacteriales bacterium
TGATGGAGCCCGAGCTGCTCCTGCTCGACGAGATCACCTCGGCGCTCGACCCGCTCCTGGTGGGCGAGGTCCTCGAGATGGTCGGCGAGCTCAAGCGCCAGGGCGCCACGATCCTCATGGCCACCCACGAGATGAGCTTCGCCCACGATGCGGCAGACCGTATCGTGCTGCTCCGCCGTGGTAAGATTGCGGAGAACGGCTCGCCCCAAGAGGTCATGGACAATCCCACCGATTCCGAGACGCAGGCGTTCTTCGCGGCATATAACCGCGTGTAGGTCTTCGTCACGGAGCGTTCCATGGGCTGGTTCAAGAAGCATCTCGATCCCAAATACGTCAAGATCTGCCTGTATGCGGGGGTGACGGTGCTCGCGACCTTCGGCGCGTGCCTGCTGCTCTTCAACTCGAGCTCGGCCATCGCCGACGCGTGGTCGATGATCCAGGCAATCCTCCAGCCCATCATCTGGGGCGGCATCATCTGCTACCTGCTGCAGCCGATCGTGCGCTGGGTCGACAAGCATCTGGCGCATGCCATCAAGGGGGATACGATCCGCCTCTATATGAGCGTGGGCATCTCGCTGGCTGCTGTCGCGCTCGCCATCATCGGCGTCATCGTCCTGATGCTGATCATGGTCACGCACAGCATCCAAGGCGTCAACCTCGAGAATCTCAAGGCCCTCATCGAGTCGTTCGGCGTCGATCTCAACACGCTGATCCAGCAGGTCCAGGAGTATGTCAACCAATTCGGATTCAACTTCGAGCAGATAGGCGAGCTCGCCGAGCGGCTCGGCATCAAGTTCGACAGCAACACCGCGAGCGCCATCACGGGGGCCGTGTCCGCGTTCGCCGGCTTCGCCACCACGGCCGCGTTCTCCGTCATCTTCGCCATCTACTTCCTGCTCGACGGCGAGGGCGTGACGACCTACTTCAAGCGCCTGTTCTACGCCGCCTTCGGCAACCGCGACCATCGCAAGCTGGCGCTAATCATCGAGGACGCCGACCATGCGTTCTCGGGTTACATCCGCGGGCAGTTCATCGATGCCCTGATCATGGGAAGCGCCACCGCCATCATCTTCGCCGTCCTCGGCGTGCCCTACGGGCCGATCCTCGGCATCATCACGGGCATCGGCAACTTCATCCCGTTCTTCGGCGGCCCCATCGGCTATGCGTCGCTCGTCACCGTCTGCCTGATCGAGGGCAATATCCGTGCGCTCATCACCGGTCTCATCGCCCTCTCGATCATCCTCTTCGTGGACGGCAACATCGTCAACCCGCGCCTGCTCGCCGAGACCGTCGAGGTGCACCCGCTGCTGGTCGTGGCGGCGTTGGTCGCCGGCGGCGCCATCGGCGGCCTCGCCGGCATGCTCGTGGCGGTTCCCTCCGCGGCGTTCATCAAGATGCAGATCGACCGTTGGGTCGATGAGCGCGAGGCGGCTCAGGGCATCGTAAGCCCCGAGGAGCCTCCCGCAGCCTAATCCCTATAGACCAGCTGGTCGGGACGTGGATGCTCGAGCGCGCGCTCGAGGTAGCGCCTGGCCTCCCAGTGCGCCTCATCGAGGTTCATATCGTTGTAGTTTCCGCATTCCGCGGGCTTGGCGCCGGGTATCTCGCCTTCGAAACCTGCGATGAAGCGGAAGGCATCGCGGACGGGCTCGAGCACATCCTGGCTCGAGAGCTCGCCGAACATCACCAGATAGAATCCCGTGCGGCAGCCCATGGGCCCGGCATAGACCACGCGGTCCTTCCACTCCGGGTTGTTGCGCAGATGCGTGGCGAGCAGGTGCTCGATGGTGTGGACCGCGCCCGTATCCATGACCGGCTCGCGGTTGGGACGCGTCATGCGCAGGTCGAACGTGGTGATCGCGGCGCCGGTTGCGGGATCGCGGTCGATGCGCGAGACGTACACGCCGGGCTCCAATACGAGGTGGTTCATCGTGAAGCTTGCGATCTTCTCCATCATCGTCCTCCTTCTTCTGCGCGGAGCGTTCGTATCTGGTAGAGGCCGTCGTCTCGGAAGCCCAGCTTGCGGTAGTAGCCGCGCGTGCCCACCGAGCTGATCACGCGGATCGACCCGTATCCTGCGGCGGAGGCCTGCGCGCATGCCTCCTCGACGAGCTGGCGGCCGAGGCCCACGTGCTGGGCTCCGCCTTCCTCGACGCCGCCGATCTCCGCGACGCGTCCGTAGACGTGCACCTCGCGGATCATGGCGATGCCGGTGCCGTGCGGGAGCGACAGGCGCAGGAATCCCGCGATCGATCCGTCGTCGCCGACCCACTGCAGGAACCGCTCGTCGCTCACGGCCGTCGCATAGGGGAGGCGCTCCATGTGGAGCTGCGAGGCGTCGACCTCGCCCGTCGCAACCTCGCGCGACCGGATCTCGTCGATACGGGCGCCCGTCTCGGCTTCGCGGGCATCGACTATCTGGCGGAGGTTCGTCTTCTTGTTGCCGGCGACGATGTCGCCCGACGAGATGTCGCGGATCATGCGGGAGATGCGCACGTAGGCGGGGGTGGCGCAAACATCCGCCGCCAGCACGTCCACGAGCTCGTCCTCGGTGTACGGCCGCCATGCTCCGCGCTCGTACAGGCGCCCGAGGGCCGCGCTCTCGACGAGCACGCAGGGGTAGAGCTTGATCTCGTCGGGAAGGAAGCGGGGGTCCTCCACGAGCATGCGGTACTCGCGCATGTCGCTCTCGGGCGTCGCGCCGGGAAGGTTGGCCATCATGTGCACGAGGATCTTGAAGCCGTGGAGGCGCAGGCACGAGAACGCCCCGGCGATGCGCTCAACGGTGACGCGGCGTCCGCAGAGGTCGAGGATGCGCTGGTCGAGGCTCTGGATGCCGATCTGGACCTTGGTGCAGCCGAGGCGGCGCATGAAGGTCGCGCTCGCATCGTCCACGAGGTCGGGACGCGTCTCGACGCAGAGCCCGACCACGCGGTGGCGCGCATCCTCGTTGATGCGGTGCTGCTCCTCGAGCTCCCCGATCGAGGCGGTCTGGATCGAGCGCGCCTTCTGCCAGGCTTCGCCTGCATAGAGCTGCGCGATGGCCTGGTTGTAGCTGCACGACCCGGCGGTGACGGAGTCCTGCAAGGCACGTGCCTGCTCGGCGAGCTCTGCGGGATCGTCGGAGATGCCGCATTCCTCATAGAATGCGCGGCGCTCGAGCATGCGCTGCTCCGCCGCGCTGCCGTCATCGTTGAGCGCGCGGAACAGCTCGGAGATGAACCAGAGCTGGTAGTCCTGCGGGTAGTCGCTCCACGTGCCGCCGAGCACGATGAGCTCGATCTTATCGGTCACGTGCCCGTTCGACTCGAGCAGGTCGAGGCGTGCGCGCGTCTGCAGGTACGGGTCGAAGAAGCAGCGCTCGGCGCGCTGACAGGCGGGCTCGTCGGCGAGGTAGCTCTTGGGCATGCGGATGTCGTTGGGGCAGTAGACGCAGGCGCTCGAGCAGGGATGCGGCATGGTGACCACCGTGATGGTGGCGACGCCCGATGCCGTGCGGCGGGGCTTGAGCTTGAGGACGCGCAGGATCTGACGGTCCTCCTCGGGAGAGATGCCCCAGCTGCGCCATGCCTCGCCCGCCTCGTCCCTGACGGCGCGATAGTACGTGAGAAGCTCCAGCTTGCCGATGTGGCGCTCCATGGCGCGCACCTCGCGGTTGTGCTTGCGGATGCGTTTGGCAAGCCAGACGGTATCGGGCATCTGGCCCGAGCGGATGGCGGCGACGATGTCTTGGATGATGGTGTCCATGACAGGCTATTATAGCTGTAGGTTCGACGCGAGAGGATCCGAGGGCCCGTGGACCGGTTCACAGCACAGGCGATGAGCGCTTTGACCAGCGAGTTCTATGCGCTGGTGGGGGAGTCGTTCTCGCGCACGCGCGCCGGCGCCTGGCCGGGATGGGATCCCGTGCTCGATCTTCTCGCGGCGGGCGGGGAAGACGGCCTCGAGCTGCTCGACCTTGCCTGCGGGAACCTGCGCTTCGAGCGTGCGCTGTTCCCGCGGGTGCCCCGCGCGCATGCGTGGGCGGTCGACTCATGCGATGCCATGGCGCAGGATGACGATCCACGGATCGACTACCGCCACTGCGACATCGCGGCGGCGCTGATGGGGGAGGGTTCTCTGCCCGCGCTTCCGCCGTGCGATGCCGCCGTCTGCTTCGCGTTCATGCACCATCTTCCGCTCCACGAGCAGCGTGTCCGCCTTTTGGGGGAGCTGGTCGGCGCTGTGAGGCCGGGTGGCATAGCGGCGGTCTCGTTCTGGCAGTTCGCCGACGACGGGCGGCTGCTCGAGAAGGCGCGGGCGGCCACCGAGGCAGCCCGGCAGCGGCATGACCTCCATGGGCTCGGCCATGGCGATTACCTGATGGGGTGGCAGGATGTGCCGGACGTCTACCGGTTCTGCCATCATTGCGATGATGCCGAGATCGACGGCCTGATCGATGCGGTTCCGAATGCGCGGGTTGCCGCGCGGTATCGCGCCGACGGGGTTTCGGGCACGCTCAACCAGTATGTGATCCTCGAGAAGGAGGGATAGGCGCATGAACAGGACGATCTATCTTGCGGGCGGATGCTTCTGGGGCATCGAGCACCTCATGAAGGCGCTTCCCGGTGTTGTGGAGACCACCTGCGGATATGCCAACGGAACCGGCGAGCAGGATGCCGATTACCGTACGGTCTGCACGGGCAGGACGGGCTTCCGCGAGACGGTCAAGGTGGTGTTCGACGACACGGCCACGTCGGTCGATGCCCTGCTCTACGCGCTGTTCCATGTGATCGACCCGGAGGCGGTCAACAGGCAGGCGCACGATATCGGCACCCAGTACCAGGCGGGCGTGTTCTGGACGCCCGGCGACGAGGAGGTTGCCGAGGACGTCCATCGCGTGATGGATGTCGAACGCGCGCACTACGATCACTTCGCGGTCGAGGAGAAGCCGCTCGAGAACTTCTTCGACGCAGAGGAGTATCACCAGGATTACCTCGACAAGAACCCCGACGGATACTGCCATGTGCCGCGTGCGACCATCGCGCAGCTGGCCTCGACTCCGTTCGACGAGGGCTATTACCGCTAAGCAACGCCGAACATCCTGTCCGGACCTGCAATTGGGGACGGTTCCTTTTGACCTGCAATTGGGGACGGTTCCTTTTTGCAGGAAAACCTGCAAAAAGGAACCGTC
>CAMOLV010000117.1 GCA_946619045.1 uncultured Coriobacteriales bacterium
TCTTGATGCCCTGGTAGTACTCCTTGAACTGGTTCATGCCCGCGTTGGTGAGCAGAAGGGACGGGTCGTCGGGCACGAGGGAGGACGACGGATAGAGCTTGCAGCCCTTGGATTCGAAGAATTTCAGGAAGTCATCGCGGATCTCAGCGGTGGTCATCGTCTTGTAGTCGGACATGCTTGTTTCTCGCTCCTCAACACTCTCATCCCGCACATGCGGGCCTGCTATATGCACAATTGGAAGATTATACCGCATACTCTAGGCGAAACGGCGCCTAGAGCTGCAGATATGGAGCTGTTGAGGATGCTTCGACGGGCTATGCTCTCGCAGTGGGGTCGATCTTCTCCTGCAGGCGCCGCAGCGTCTTGCGCAGCAGGCGCGAGACCTGCACCTGCGAGATGTCGAGCTGCTTGGCGATCTCGACCTGCGTGAGGCCCTCGATGAAGCGCATGCGCACGACCTGCTGCTCGCGCGGCGAGAACGACGAGATGGCGTCCTCGAGCACGAGGCGGTCGTCGGTGCCCATGAGGTCGCGGTCCTCGTCGCCGAGGTGGTCCATCAGGGTGGGGGCCTCATCGTCGTCGGAGCTGCCCGGCGTCTCGAACGAGACGGCGGTGTAGGCGCTCGACGACTCCATCGCCTCGAGCACCTCGTCGACCGAGACGCCGATATGCTCGGCGATCTCTGCGACGGACGGCATGTGCCCCAGCTCGACGGCGAGGTCGTCGGTTGCGCGGTTGACCTTCTGCGAGAGCTCCTGGAGCCGGCGCGGCACGCGCACCGACCAGCCCTTGTCGCGGAAATGGCGGCGCAGCTCGCCCATGATGGTGGGCGTCGCGTAGGTGGAGAACTCGAGGCCGCGCTCGGGCTCGAACCGGTCGATGGCCTTGATCAGCCCGAGGTATGCGACCTGCTCGAGATCCTCGTCCGACTCGCCGCGGTTCTTGAACTTGCGGGCAAGGTAGCGGGCAAGCCCCTCGTAGGCCATGATGAGCTGGCTGCGGGCGTCCTCGTCGCCGGCGCGCATGGCCCTGAAGAGGCGCCGCGTGCGCAGGCGGTTCCATTTGACCTGGCGCTGGCCGCCCGATCCCTCGGACTCGTCGATGCCGTCGTCCTCCTCGTCGGGATCGTCCTCGACTTCGAGGGGCTCGTCTTCCTCGAGATACTCCCGCTCGTCGGCGTCGTCGTCGGTGAGGTCGATGTAGTCGTCGTCGGAATAAAGCGACATGCTAGCCGATCCTCTTCATGAGGTGGATCCGCGATGCCGCGGCATCGACCTCGAACTCGTCGCAGACGGCGGAGAGCAGAAGCCGTGCGAGCTCGAGCTCCTCGGAATCCTCGGGCTCGGTTCCGAGCGAGAAGTCCATCGAGATGCCCTCATCGCAGAGCGTGAAGCCGACCGTGCAGGCATCGGGCCTCGTCGCGCAGGCGAGCACGAAGCCCTCCTCCGCGGCCATGCGCACCTCCTCGACGTCGTCGACGTTCATGTCGAGAAGGACCGCGAGATTGGCCGCCATCATGCGCACGGACCGTGCGAAGGCAGCCTCCGCGGGTACGGAGAGTTCAACGTGGGAGGTATTCATGGGAATCGGTCCTACTCTGCCTTCTCCTCGTCGGCGGGAGCGGCCTCGGCGGGCTTCTCCTCGGCGGGCTTCTCGGCGTAGACCACGTAATCGGTCTTGGCCTCGGCGGGAGCGGCCTCGGCGGGCTTCTCCTCGGCCGCGGGGGCGGCGAGCTGGGTCTCGGCCTCGGACTTCTTGCCCTTGCGGCGCTTGCCGGTGAGGCGGCCCACGGCGCTGGTGACGCTGTTGACGGCGGAGGTGGCAGCCTGGCTGGCGCCGCTCGCGACGCTGCTCACAGCGCCCGTCGCGCCGGAGACGTCGCCGAGGATGCTGTTGACGCCGTCGAGGGTGCCGCCGACCTTGCCGAGCAGGTCGGGAACCTGCTTGATGGAGGGATCGAGCTCGTCCATGATGCCGTCGACCTTGCCGATGATGGGCTGCACCTGCCCGATGGTGTCGTTCGCGGAGACGGACAGCTCATCGACGACCTGGCGAGCCTTGCGGATGGTGAGGGCGAGCTCTACGACTGCCCAGACGCCGGCGACGGCGAGCACGATGAGAACGATCTGCATGGGATCCATGGTTTCCTCCTCGGATAGGTTCAGACCCGTAAAGGTTTCGCTTGCACTATTCTACCCATCATCATGGGTTTATTGCCCCTCGTCTTGCTCCAAGCGGTCGCGTGAAGCTGCCTCGGCGCGCCACGCCTCCCATCCGCGCGGCCCCGGCGTGTAGAACGCGCCCCTCTCGAGGCCGTCGGGAAGGTAGCGCTGCTCGACCCAGCCCGCCGGATAGTTATGCGGATAGAGATAGGGCCCGTATTCGTCCGAGCCGGGGCGATGGCGGTCGCGGAGATGCGCGGGAACCTCCCTGCGCGGGCCGCGGCGCACCTCCTCGAGCGCGGCGTCGATGCCCATCTCGGCGGCGTTGCTCTTGGGGGCCAGGCAGTTGTAGATGGCAGCCTGCGCGAGGTTGATGCGGCACTCGGGGTATCCGATGACCTCGGTCGCCTTGAACGCCGCCTCGGCCACGAGCAGGGCCTGCGGGTCGGCGTTGCCGATGTCCTCGGACGCGCAGATCATGATGCGGCGGGCGATGAACTTGGGATCCTCCCCGGCATCGATCATGCGGGCGAGCCAGTAGAGCGCGGCGTCGGGATCGCTGCCGCGCATGGACTTGATGAACGCGGAGATGATGTCGTAGTGCATGTCCCCGTGCTTGTCGTACGACAGGCCGCGGCGCGGATTCGCATCGATGACGTGCTCGCGCGTTATGACGACGGGATCCGACGGCGCGTCGCCTCCGGACGGCATCGCCATCTGGCTCGCGAGCTCGAGCGTGGTGAGCGCCGCGCGGCCGTCGCCACCGGCGAGCGTGACGATCTCGTCCTCGGCATCCTCCTCGAGCGAGAAGCGGCCGGCGAGCCCGTGCTCGTCGGCGAGCGCCCGGTCGATGAGCGTGCGGATGGCGTCGTCGGAGAGCACCGTGAGCTCGATGACGCGCGAGCGAGAGATGAGCGCGGAGTTGACCTCGAAGAACGGGTTCTCGGTGGTCGCGCCCACGAGCACCACCACGCGGTCCTCGACGGCATGGAGCAGCGCATCCTGCTGGGTGCGGTTGAAGCGGTGGATCTCGTCGATGAACAGGATGGTGCGCTGGCCCGTGGTGAGCAGCCTGCTCTCGGCGGCATCGATGGCCTGGCGCAGGTCCTTGACCGTGCCCGTGACGGCGGACACCTCGACGAACGCCGCATGCGACGTGTTGGCGATGATGCGGGCGAGCGTTGTCTTGCCCGTGCCCGCGGGGCCGTAGAGGATGATCGACGAGAGCGCATCCTGCTCGATGGCGCGGCGCAGCCACGAGCCCTCCCCCACCGCGGCTTCCTGCCCCACGTACCCGTCGAGGGTCTGGGGGCGCATGCGCACGGCGAGCGGGGCGTTGAGATTGCGCTTGTAGCGCTCGACATTGCTGAAGAGAGTATCCATGTAACAGATTGTAGACCAGATTTGCTCGGGATAACCGCCATCCCCGTGCGGGCGTGTTACTATCGCAAAGGTTGAAAGGATGATCATGGACCGTGCACCGATCATAGGCATCTGCATGCGCGTGGGCGACAACCCCGTGCACGCCAGCGTCGACATCCGCTATCTGCGGCGTATCGAGGAGGCGGGCGGCATCCCCATCGCGCTCCCCTACGGGTTCGAGGCCGCCAAGCATGCCGGGGCCGTGCTCGATTCGCTCGACGGCCTGCTGCTCACCGGCGGCGGCGATCCTGCGCCGGACAGCTTCGGCGGAAACCCCTACGGCAAGGGCTGCAAGGCCAAGCTCTCGCTCCTCTCAGCCGAGCGCGACGTGTTCGAGTATGCCGCCGCCCGCGCCGCGTGGGAGCGCGACCTGCCCACCCTGGGCATCTGCCGCGGCCTGCAGGTCATGAACATCACGTTCGGCGGCACGCTCGTGCGCGACATCTCGGAGCTCGAGGGCATCCACATCAACCATGCCGTGCTCGACCGCACCGACCAGCCGGTCCACCGCGTCAACATCAAAGAGGGATCGAAGCTCGCCGAGGTGCTCGGGACCACCGAGCTGGGCGTGAACTCGCTGCACCACCTCGCCATCTGCGATTGCGCGGAGGGCGGAGAGGTCGTCGCCTGGGCGCCCGACGGCACGCCGGAGGGACTCGAGTTTCCCGAGAAGGACTTCTTCCTGGGCGTGCAGTGGCATCCCGAGATCATCGCGAACACGCCGCAGCTCTTCGAGGCGTTCATCGCCGCGTGCAAGGCGCGGATGTAGGCGATTCTCGACAGCATAATCGTTAAATAGATCAACAAGCGCTGCACTTCTCCTCCGAGAAATGCAGCGCTTTTTAGAAACCGCAGCTCAAACGGTTGATAAATAGCTTATCGACCGAGAAATGCATCGACCCTTAAACCGCTTTCACTGTTTTTATCCCCGTTTTAAGGCCTCGCGCTATAAGGCGGCGCCCCCGTCCTTGTCGGAGAAGTGCTTGCGCAGCTCACTTCTCGACAAGGACGGGGGCGCTCCCATCGACTTACAGCGCGAACTTACGCCATGATCTTGCGGAACAGCTCCTTGACCGTCTCGTGATCGGCCTCACGCGGGTTGCCGGGATAGCAGGCATCGGCGAGCGCGTCGTCGGCGAGCTGGTCGAGGTCCTCCTCCACCAGGCCGTTGCAGGTCTTGGGGATGTTGACGTCGGCGGAGAGCTGCTTGACGGCCTCGATGGCGGCGTCGGCGGCCTCATCCTCGGTCATGCCGGCGGTGTCGACGCCCATGGCCACGGCGACTTCGGCGAGGCGCTTGGTAACGACGGGCTTGTTGTACTCCATGGCGATGGGGAGCAGCATGGCGCAGGCGACGCCGTGCGGGGTGTCGTAGTGCGCGGAGAGGGTGTGCGCCATGGCGTGGTCGATGCCGAGGCCCACGTTGGAGAAGCCCATGCCGGCGACGTACTGGCCGAGCGCCATGCCCTCGCGGCCGCTGCCGGGCTCGCCGCTCTTGGCCTCTGCGTACGCGTCGCGGAGGTTCTGGGAGATGAGCTGGATGGCCTTGAAGTGGAACATGTCGGAGAGCTCCCAGGCGCCGCGG
>CAMOLV010000118.1 GCA_946619045.1 uncultured Coriobacteriales bacterium
GCTCAAACCCCTCGAGCGACAGGTCGACAAGGCCATGCGCTCGCGCGACATGCAGGCCGAGCTCTCCGAGCTCGCCACCATCCTCGCCGTCGACGACCTCAGGAGGCTGCAGGAGGGCTATGCGGCCCTCTCCGTCCGCGACAGGGAGGCCGAGGCCGCCGTCGAGCTCGCCCAGTACCGCGTGGACGAGAAGATGCGCGAGCTCGAGAAGCTCCAGTCGCTGCTCGAGCAGAAGGGCCTGTTCGTCGGCGATCTGGGCGAGCAGCGCCGCCGCATGCAGGACCTGCTCGGCCGCATGGATTCCGATATGCGCCTGCTCGAGGAGAAGGGCAAGAACATGGTTGCCCGCCTCTCCGAGATGCGTATGCAGCTCTCCGCCGCGGAGAAGCAGAAGACCGACGTCGCCGCCGAGCGCGAGCGGCTCATCCACGAGCTCTCCGACACCCGCGTCCGCCTGTCCGACCTCGACGAGAGGGTTTCCGCCCTCGACGAGGCCGCCCGCACCTCGCGCGATGCGCGCAAGAAGGCCGACGGCGATGTCGGCCGCCTCGTCGCGCTCATGCGCGATGCAGACGCCGAGGCCGACCGCGAGACGCTCGCCTATGCCAAGCTCGAGGACCAGGTGAGCAACGCCGAGGTCGAGGACCGCATGTTCCAGAGCCGCCTCGACCAGATCGAGGATCTCATCAAGACCTGCGCCGCCGACCTCGAGGCGCGCGCATCCGATAAGGCGCGCGCCGAGAAGAGCATCGCGATCGCACGCGAGAGCGCCGAGACGCTCACCGCCGCCCTCCCGGCGCTCGAGGAGGCCCTCGCAGCCGCCCGTACTGCCGCTGCAGAGGCGCGTGAGCGCCTTTCGAGCGCCCAGGCAACCCTCTCGGCGCTCAGGTCGATCGATGCCGAGGTGGAGGCCCAGAGCCCGCTCGCGACGGCTCTCGCGGACGGTGGGGCGGCCGGCTCGGTCGAGTGCCGCCTCGGCGACATCATCCAGATCGAGCCCGGGTACGAGATGCTCGTGGAGCGCCTGCTCGGCGACGATCTGTCCGCGCTCGTCGTGCGCGACGGCGCGAATGCGCTCAAGCTCATCGCCGAGGCGTCCCGCTTGGGCGAGGTCGGCGGCAAGGCGACGATCGTCTCCATGGAGGCTCCGGTCGTCAGGCACGCCGGCCAGGATGCGCCCGGCGCCTCGCTGACCGACCGTATGACGGTTCCCGAGGAATCGCGGGCGCTCATCGATGCGCTGCTCGGCGACGTCCGCATCGTCGACGATGCCGAGTCCGCACTCCGCGCGCATGCAGCGCATCCCGAATTCACCTATATCGCCACGGACGGGGCCTGCGTGCTTCCCGACGGACGCTGCGTCATCGGCAACGTCCAGGATGCCGGCAGGGGAGTCCTCGAACGCAAGCGCCGCATCCGCGCGCTCGAGGACGGCATGGCCGATCTCGAGGAGTCCGTGGCCCTTCGCGACGGCGAGCTCGCCGCCGCCGAGACGTCGCTTTCCGAAACCCAGACGAGCCTTGTCGCCGTGCGCGGCGACATCGCATCGCTCTCGGGCGAGATCTCCTCGATCACCGCCGAGATCGGCCGCCTGAACAGCCAGCACGACCGTGCCGTCTCCGAGAAGCGCCAGGTCTCCGAGAGCCGCGAGAGGTCGCTCGAGCGTGCGCGCGAGGCGCGCGGCAAGATCGCAAGCCACCGCGAGGCCGCCGCCAAGGCCCGCGAGCGCTCCAAGGAGCTCTCGGGGCAGGTCGACGAGGCCCGCCGCGTCCGCTCCGAGTGCACGAAGGCCGAGGACGACGCCAACGCCCAGCTCTCGGATGCCAAGCTCCAGCGTGCGATGGTCTCCGAGCGCCTGTCGCACATGGAGACGCGCAGCCGCGATGTCGAGGCGCGCCTCTCCGACCTGACCCGCCGCATCGAGGCGACCCGCCTCTCCTCGCGCTCGCTCGAGGTCGTCCGCCTGCGCGTCGACCCGCTGCACGAGCGCTACGACGCCATCCACCGGCGTGCCCTCGAATGGGCGGCGCGCCTCAAGGACCGCGCCTCCCTTGCCGAGGCCGACTCCGACTCCCTCAAGAAGACCATCGGCGATGCCCGCACCTCCGTCGGAGATGCGCAGGCCGATCTCGACAGGGCGCGCTCCGCTGCCAACGAGGTCAAGGTCGACCTCGGACGCCTCGAGGTCCAGGTCGAGAACGCGGTGCGCCGCATCACCGACACCGGCGCCATCCTCGACGAGGCGCTCCTGCTCCCCGCGCCGGAGAACCGCGAGGAGTGCGAGCGCAGGGCCGCCAAGCTCGAGCGCCAGATCGCCGAGATCGGACCGGTCAACGAGGTCGCGATGGACGAGTACACCAAGCTCAAGGAGCGCGCCGACTACATCGTCGAGCAGGTGGACGACCTCGAGCGCGCCCGCACGGCGCTCAAGAAGATCACCGGTGCCATCGAGCGGAAGATGCGCACGCAGTTCCTCGTCGTCTTCGACCGCGTCAACGCGAACTTCTCCGAGATCTTCTCGGTGCTCTTCCCGGGCGGCGAGGCCCACCTCGAGATGACCGATCCGGACCATCTGGACGAGACGGGCATCGAGGTCGTGGCCCAGCCCAAGGGCAAGCGCCTCGCCAAGATGACGCTGCTCTCGGGCGGAGAGAAATCGCTTACCGCTTTGGCGCTCCTCTTCGCCGTGTACAAGGCCCGCACGACCCCGTTCTACGTGTTCGACGAGGTCGAGGCGGCGCTCGACGATTCGAATCTGTCCAAGCTGCTCGACGCCATCGATGCGCTCAAGGAGACGACCCAGCTCATCGTAATCTCGCACCAGAGGCGCACGATGGAGCAGGCGGATGTCCTCTACGGCGTCTCGATGCAGGCCGACGGCGTGAGCCATGTGGTCTCTCAGCGGCTTGACCGAGCTACCGGAAAGGTGGTGGATGCCTAAACCATGGGCTTCTTCGATACACTGCGCAACGGCCTCGCCCGCTCCCGCGAGGCCCTCAACGAGATCTTCTACATGGGCGGCGAGGTCGACGAGGACTTCTGGGTCGACCTCGAGGATACGCTCGTCATGGGCGATATGGGCGCCGAGGTCGCGGCCAACGTGACCGACGACCTCCGCGAGCAGGCGGCGCGCGAGAACCTCACCCGCGCGAACCAGCTCAAGGACGCGCTGGCGAAGCGCCTTGCCAAGGTCTTCACGCCCATGGAGCGCGATCCCTTCGAGGACGTGCCGTCATGCGTGCTCTTCGTCGGCATCAACGGCGCCGGCAAGACCACCACGGTGGGCAAGCTCGCCGGCCGCGCCAAGAAGGAGGGCAAGAACGTCCTCATCGGCGGTGCCGACACGTTCCGAGCCGCCGCGATCGAGCAGCTCGACATCTGGGCCGAGCGCGCGGGCATCGACATGATCACGCGCGATCGCGGCGCCGATCCCGCCAGCGTCTGCTACGAGGTCCTCGAGGAGGCCGAGAAGCGCGGAAGCGAGCTCGTGCTCGTCGATACCGCCGGCCGCCTCCACACGAGCCCCGAGCTCATGCGCGAGCTCGCCAAGGTCGTCGGCGTGGCCCGCAAGCGCGCCACCATGCCCGTCTCCGTCGTGCTCGTCATCGACGCCACGACCGGGCAGAACGGCCTCAACCAGGCCCGCGAGTTCAACGAGGCCCTCGACGTCGACGGCCTCATCATCACCAAGCTCGACGGCACCGCCAAGGGCGGCATCGCGCTCGCCATCAGCAACGAGCTCAAGCTCCCCATCTACCGGATCGGCGTGGGCGAGAAGATCGACGATCTGCAGGCATTCGACGCGCTCGACTTCTGCCGCGCGCTCGTGGGCGAGGGGATGTAGAAATGGCCGTCTTCCAGAGCCTCTCCGACCGTCTTCAGGATACCTTCGCCCAGCTCAGGGGTAAGGGCCGTCTGACCGAGGACGATATCAACGCCGCGATGCGCCAGATCCGCATGGCGTTGCTCGAGGCGGATGTCAACTACAAGGTCGTCAAGGGCTTCGTCGCCGACTGCAAGGAGAAATGCCTCACCTCCGAGGTCATGGACTCCCTCACGCCCGCGCAGAACGTCGTCAAGATCGTCCTCGACGAGCTCACCGAGCTGCTCGGCTCCACCGAGAGCAAGCTGACGCTCGCGCAGAACCGCACGCCCAACGTCATCATGCTCGTGGGCCTTCAGGGCTCCGGCAAGACCACCGCGGCGGCCAAGCTCGCGTACCTGCTCAAGGGCCAGGGTCGCAACCCGCTGCTCGCGGCATGCGACGTCCACAGGCCCGCGGCTGCCGACCAGCTCGCGACCCTCGGCTCCGAGATCGGTGTCAACGTGTACCGCGGCGACGGCAAGGATGCCGTCAAGGTGGCGCGCGAGTCGATCCAGGAGGCCGTCGACCATCTCAACGACATCGTGATCGTCGATACCGCGGGACGCCTGCAGATCGACGAGGAGATGATGGTCGAGGCGGTCAACATCAAGAACGCGGTCAAGCCCGACCAGATCCTCATGGTCGTCGACGCCATGACGGGCCAGGACATCGTCAACGTGGTCCAGACCTTCGCCGAGCGCGTGGACTTCGACGGCGTCATCATGTCCAAGCTCGACGGCGATGCCCGCGGCGGCGGCGCGCTCTCCGTGCGCGAGGTCACCGGCAAGCCCATCAAGTTCGTCTCGATGGGCGAGAAGCCCGACTCGCTCGAGGTCTTCCATCCCGACCGCATGGCGAAGCGCATCCTCGGCATGGGCGACGTCATCGGCATCATCGAGCAGGCCCAGAAGATCGCCGATCAGGAAAGCGTCGAAGCCGCCGAGCGCATGCTGCGCGAGGGCTTCACGATGGACGACCTGCTCGCCCAGATGCAGCAGATCCGCAAGATGGGCGGCCTCGGCAAGCTCCTCGGCATGATCCCCGGAGCCGAGCGCGCCCTTGCCCAGCAGGGCGGGGATGTCGACGAGGCCCAGCTCACGCGCATCGAGGCGATTATCCGCTCGATGACCCCCGAGGAGCGCAGTAGGCCCAAGATCATCAACGGCCAGCGCCGCAAGCGCATCGCCATGGGCTCCGGCCGCTCCGTCCAGGAGGTCAACCAGCTCATCAAGCAGTGGGGCGAGATGAACAAGATGATGGGCA
>CAMOLV010000119.1 GCA_946619045.1 uncultured Coriobacteriales bacterium
TTGTGCAGATTATATCGCGTCTCTGTAGAAGCCCGCCGTTCACGGACACGCCCGTCCGCGCACGGTTGGTTGGGATACTGTCGAGCTGTATACATCTCGTGCCACATGGCACGAGAGCAATCGTCTCGAGGAGGTCATTATGGTTAACCGTGAGAAGATTCGTGTTGTGCAGTATGGCTGCGGCCTCATGTCCAAGATGATCGTCCGCAACCTCTACGAGCATGGTGCCGAGGTAGTGGGCGCCATCGACGTCAACCCCGATGTGGTGGGCAAGGATCTGGGCGACGCCCTCGATCTGGGCTTCAAGACCAACGTGATCATCTCGTCCGATGCCGACAAGGTGCTCGACGAGTGCGATCCCGACATCGCCGTCCTCACGCTGATGTCGTTCATCTCCGACATCTACCCCATGGCCGAGAAGTGCCTGTCCCGCGGCATCGACGTCATCACCACCTGCGAGGAGGCAACCTATCCCTGGACCACCAGCTCCGCGCTCACCAACAAGCTGGACGCCCTTGCCAAGGAGAACGGCTGCACCATGGTGGGCGCCGGCATGGAGGACGTCTTCTGGGTGAACTCCATCGGCATGTTCGCCGGCGCGGTGAACCGCATCGACAGGATCGTTGGCGCAGTATCCTATAACGTTGAGGACTACGGCCTGGCGCTCGCCAACGCACACGGCTGCGACCTCACCCCCGAGGAGTTCGAGGAGAAGCTGGCCCATCCCGAGGTCATCGAGCCCGCCTATGTGTGGAACTCCAACGAGGCCCTGGTCAACATGTTCGGCTGGACCGTCAAGAGCGTGAAGCAGGAGAACAAGCCGTTCATCGCCGAGGTCGACACGCCGTCCGAGATCGTAGGCCATGTGATCCCCGCCGGCAAGGTCATCGGAATGAGCACCGTAGTCACCACCGAGACCTTCCAGGGCCCTGTCATCGAGACCAGCCAGATCGGCAAGATCTACGGCCCGGACGACGGAGATCTCTGCACCTGGAAGATCGAGGGACAGCCTGACATCTCGTGGGAGGTCCACAAGCCCGACACCCCCGAGCACACCTGTGCCACCATCGTCAACCGTATCCCCACGGTGCTCAACGCCCCCGCGGGCTACATCACCCTCGAGAAGCTCGAGCCGCTGCAGTACCTGAGCTATCCCATGCATCTCTATGTGGACTAGCGCTGCAGCTGCGTGGGAAGAACTGCCATCTGACATGATGCGGGCCCGGAGCATTCCGGGCCCGTTTGCGTTTACAGTGCCTTTTTCCTCACAAGCACCGCAGCTAGGAGAAGTGCAGCGCCAATGCAGCCGAGCGCGGTGAAGAACACGCCGGGCAAACTCGCATCTCCCGAGTCTGGGACGACCGGGCCTACGGGGTTATCCGGGTTGTCCGGATCGTCGGGGTTGTCCGGATCGTCCGGGTTGTCCGGATCGTCGGGGTTGTCGGGATCTGCAGCGCCAACCTCAAACGCCGCCTCCCCAAAGCCGTCCTCGAACACGGCAACCAGCTTGTGCGTCCCAGTGGAGAGCCCCTCGATAACCGCAGGCTTCAACGTGATGATGGCGCTTCCGCTGCGGGCATCGTACTGGTCAGGGTCGAGCGCCGTGCCATCGATCTCCACACCCGTGAAGAACGAGAAGGTGCCCGCGTTATCGTTCTTGCGCTCGAAGGTGAACGTAGGCGATGCTCCGCTCCCCTTCTTGACAGGGGCATCGGGACCCGACGCAAGGGTATACGTGCCGCCCACAATCTGGAACGTGGTCGCGGTGCTTCCGGTGAAGTTGCCCGTGCCCACGATGGCGATGCCCGCGGTACCCACCTTGACGTTGTCGAGGTAGCGCACCGTGTAGTCGATGCCCTCGACGAGCAGCGCGTCGCCGAACGTGATCCGCACCCCGGGCTCGATGGCCAAGCGCGTGTAGACCCGCTCGACAACCTTGGCGATATCGGCATCGGCGATATCGGCGGGTGCTATGCTCCAAGCGACTTCGCGCGCATCCGCAGTGCCGTCAGACCAACACCAGCCCTCATCGGGAACAGCAGTCGCAGTGTAGGATCCCGCGTCGGTTGCTTCTCCGCCCGTAACCGAGAATCCCCTTCCGGTGACGACGCCCGTCTGGGGCGACCCGTTGTAGACGAGGCCCTCGACTGCAGATGGCTCGTCGCTCACATCGATGGGCCTGAGGCCGACCTCGAGTATTCCGGGAGCGTAGGCGAAGGTGTAGTTGCGCGCGGAGCCCCCTGCCGGAACGAGCTCGTAGCTCTCACCCGGCTTCAGCGTACTGGGGGCGGTTACGATGGGGGCAACGTAGTCTGCGGCAGTCTCTGCGCCCTGGCTGCCCGCAAAACCGGTCACCTCAACCGCAAGCTCGGGGATCCCGTCCCAAGCGATCTTCTCGCCCGCATAGGTTGCCGTGAGCTCTGCGGGCACGATGCTGAGGGTGCCCGGAGCAAACGTGACCGAATCGGCCATCCTCCCGCGCCATTCTTGGAAATACTTGTTCTATGGGTCATCAACCAGGAGGCATGTATGAGGCTGTCGAGCGACGTTTTGTTCGGGCTCCTAAGCGAGAAGTACCATCTCGAACGCTTTGGGAAGGGCGTTCGCAGGCAGGAGCTGTCGCTACCGGTCTTCTGGCAGCGAGGCGGCGAGGCTAGGAAAGGCTCCGTCTACATCGCGCATGCCGGAGACCTCCCCAGCAGGCCGCCGGAGGACTGCATCTTCATCTGCGATGGCACGCGACCGCCCAAAGTGTGGAACATGTGGCCCTGCGACGTCATCTATGTGACGGACTCGCATGAAGGTCTGATCAACATCTTCAATACCGTCCAGCAGGTTCTCGACCGTCTCATCAGCTGGGAAACCCATATGCAACGGCTCCAGACCACAGGCGCGAGCATTCGAGATCTTGTGGAGGAGTCGATTCCCATCTTCGACAACCGCATCACCGTCTGCGACTACGAGCTCCGTATCCTCGCAACCTGCGAGATCGATGAGGATGATCCCGAGGGCGGCGTGCGCATGTACGATAAGCTCAAGCAAGTCCCCGCCGAGCACATACCCTCGATGATAAACGGCCGCACCTCGGCTATACGAAACCGCGAGCCGTATTTCTACAACACGCTCAAGGGCAAGGAGACGTACTGCATCAACTTCTACCTCGGCGACATCTACATCGGGTCGTGCTCCCTCCAGGAGCAGGTCCATGCGCTCGCCCCGCACGACCTCGACTTGTTCCAGGTGTTCGCCGAGTATGTACGCGGGACGCTCGCACTCCAGGCACGAAGCGTTGGCAACCAGCTCGTGACAGCGCGCACGGTCTTCGAGCAGCTCCTCTCGGGCTATCCCGTGAGCCAGAGCGACATGAACCACGCGCTCAAGCTCATCGACCTCAATCTGGGCGAACGCGGCATCGAAGGGCACAAGTGGTGCTGTGTGGTGATCCAGAACACCCACAACGGTGGAGCGCTGCCGGAAGGCTATCTCTGCACCACCGTCGAGTCGATCCTGCCCAACGCCACGGCCCTTGTCTACAACGATGCCATCGTCGCGTACTGCCTCATCAAGAACGAGGGCCACCGCCAAGCAGAGATATGCGACCCACTCCAGGCATACCTAGCCGACATGGGCTTCAAGGCGGGCATCAGCCGCACCTTCCTCGATTCCTTCCATGCGCGCGACTACTACCGCCAGGCGCTCGCCACGCTCGAGACGGGCTTTGAGTGCGACCCGGATCGCAGCTGGTACCTCTTCGGCGACTACGCCCTCGACTACATGCTGCTTCGCTGCTGCGGCGAGTTCTCTACCGAGATGATGGTGCCGCCCGAGCTCGTGCGCCTGTACCGCCGCAGCTCAACCGACGTGGACTACATCGAGACGCTGCGGACGTTCCTCGACAACGACTGCAGGATCACGCAAACCGCCAACGTGCTCTACCTCCACCGCACCACGATGGTGAAGCGCCTGGAGAAGATGCGCGAGCATGTCAACCTCGACGATCCCGACAGGCGTCTGTATCTGCGCATGTGCCTGCACCTGCCCGACATCGAACAAACTCTGGAGGCCTGCTCGGACGTGAGTTGAGCGGTAAGGTGATTGGGAGCATGAGCGCCATGTCGAAGGAGCTGTCCTTTTACCATCCGACGTACTACTCAACCCGCCGGTACTGCCCGCCCTCGCGGCGCATGAAGCACTCGTCCACCAGATCGCGACGCAAGGTGGCAAAGTCGTCATGAACGTCCGCGATGATGAGGTTCACCTCGCGCTCGGTGTAGGTGCGTCCCGGTTCGAACTCCCCTGCCAGGCGCTCCAGCACGATGAGACGCTTCTTGCGCTGCGCGGGGATGGTGCGCAGACGGCCGTCCTCGTCGAAGAACGACCGGAGCACCTTCTCGCGCCAGAGGCGCTCGCGCTCGTCCTGCACGGCAGCCTCGTCGGACTCCTCCTGCAGGATGGAGAGCATCGTCTTGTCGAAGAGCTCCCGGTTGAGCGTGTACATCGTATAGTACTGCGATTTGCTCGAGCTCACGGCACCAACGTCGGCAAGCTTCTTGAGGTGGAACGAGATGGTGGACGGCGCCATGCCGAGGCGCTCGGAAAGGAGCTCCACGTAGGCGTCCTCGCGCACGAGGGTGCGCAGAATCTGCAATCTCGTGCGGTCGGCCAGGCACTTGAAGAGGGCAACCGCCTCCTGCTCCGTCATGACCCTACCCCCACAGCTCGCGGAACAGCTGCCAGATCTCGTCGATAGCGGCAAGCTTCACGTTCTCCTGCATGAGGCGCACGGTGTCGCCGCGCTCCTCTGCCTTGGCTCGTGCGATGCGCCAGCCTGAGGGAATGCGCTCGAGGTTGCCCTCGAAGAACGAGCGCTGGGTTGCCTCGTCGGAAGACTGCTTTGCTGCCGCCTGCAGCACCGATACGAAGATGCCGTACACGTTTCCGCGGATCTTCTCCAGGTTCGCATCGTCCCTGCGATCTTCGGCATCGAGCGCCGCTGCACTCTGTGCAGCCTCTGCCACCTTGGCCTGAAGCGCCTTCATGAGCTCATCCATGCCTGTCCTTTCGACAAGTCTAATTCGATATATATCGAATTATATATGTCGAATTCAATTCTGCAAGT